>CAZWCL010000567.1:0-2203 GCA_964632265.1 uncultured Hyphomicrobiaceae bacterium
GTCGTGGGCTCGCGTACGTGTGCACACCTCATACAGTCTGCCGCGGGGGTCATGATCTTTGCCGAGCCGCGATTTGCGACAGCGATCATCGGAGAGCGCGACTTGGCCGGTCTGGCTGATGCCAACGATGAACTCGACCGGGTTGTTGACCGGCTTCTTGCGCGGCGGCCTGAAATCAAGCTGCTCTTTCTTGTTGGCTCGTGTCCTTCGGAAGTCATCAAGCTCGATCTGTCGCGCGCAGCCAATCGCCTCTCCTCCAAGCACGCGCCCGGTGTCCGCGTTCTGAACTATTCCGGCAGCGGCATCGAGACGACTTTCACGCAGGGCGAGGATGCGTGTCTGGCCGCTATGGTGCCTGAGCTCCGGGTCCGGCAGGGCTCTGAAGCGTCGTTGCTCGTCGTCGGTGCGATGGCCGATGTTGTCGAAGATCAGCTACGCCGTCACTTGCACGATATCGGCATCGCCAATGTCGATTTCCTGCCGCCGCGAAAATTCGATGAAATGCCGGCAATCGGCCCGAACACCAAATTCATTCTCGCCCAGCCATTCCTGACCGACACCCATCGCGCCCTGTCAGACACTGGCGCAACGCACGTTCCTGCTCTCTTTCCCCTCGGCGTGGAGGGTACGACCGAGTGGCTTGTCGCTGCCGGACATGCGATGGGCATCGATCGCTCGGCTGTTCTCGAAGCAACCTCTTCCGCGCGAACACGGGCTACGAAGTCGCTGGAAAAGTTCGCCGACCAGCTCTCTGGAAAGCGGATTTTCTTTTTTCCCGATTCGCAAATTGAAATTCCAATTGCCCGCTTTCTTTCCCGAGAACTCGGTGTCGAACTCGTCGAAGTTGGCACGCCCTACCTCAATCGTGACTTGCTACGGGACGAATTGACGGCATTGCCACCGGCGACACAACTAAGCGAAGGCCAGGACGTTGATCTGCAGTTGGATCGGTGCCGGGCGGACGCCCCGGATATCGTTGTTTGCGGTCTGGGCCTTGCCAATCCGCTCGAGGCCGAGGGCTACACGACCAAGTGGTCGATCGAGCTTATCTTCACGCCGATCCAAGGGTACGAGCAGGCCGCGGATCTAACTGAGCTTTTCGCCCGTCCCTTGGTCCGCAAATCGAGATTAAGGGTCTGAGGCATGGAATTGACCGTGTGGACATACGAGGGCCCCCCACATGTCGGCGCGATGCGCGTCGCCACGGCCATGAACGGGCTGCATTATGTGCTCCATGCACCTCAGGGCGATACGTACGCCGATCTCCTGTTCACGATGATCGAGCGGCGGGACAAGCGTCCGCCCGTCACCTACACGACATTTCAGGCGCGGGATCTCGGCTCTGACACGGCCGAACTTTTCAAGACGGCAGTCGCCGATGCGTTCGAGCGCTTCGATCCGGAGGCCATGATCGTCGGAGCCTCATGCACTGCCGAACTCATTCAGGATGATCCCAGCGGGCTGGCCAAGGCTCTCAATTTGCCGATACCGGTGATTCCCCTGGAGCTTCCATCTTACCAGAAGAAGGAAAACTGGGGAGCCTCTGAGACATTCTATCAGTTGGTGCGTCGGCTGGCGGATCCCGCATCTTTCGAACACCTGAAGACCAACCCCGATCGCGGACATTCGCAGCGCCCTTCATGCAACTTGCTGGGGCCCACGGCGCTGGGTTTCCGCCACCGCGACGATGTCGAAGAAATAACGCGCCTCCTGGCGAAACTTGGTGTCGACATCAATGTGGTCGCACCCCTAAGCGCAGCGCCAGCCGACCTGGTTGGCCTCGGGGACGCCGATTTCAACGTAGTGCTTTACCCGGAAATCGCCGCGACGGCCGCGGGCTGGCTAGAAAAAACATATGGCCAACCCGCCATTCGTACCGTCCCGATTGGTGTCGGCGCGACACGGGAGTTCATCAGCGAAGTGGCCGCACTCACGGGCTGCGATGCGACGGATGCCCTCAAAGACACTGAGCTTCGAATGCCGTGGTGGTCTCGTTCGGTGGATTCCAACTACCTCACTGGTAAACGGGTTTTCGTTTTCGGCGATGCGACACACGCAATTGCTGCAGCCAGAGTTGCCGCCGACGAGTTCGGTTTCGAAGTAGTTGGCCTCGGCGCCTACACTCGCGAGTTTGCGCGCGAGGTTCGCGCCGCCGCCGCCCATCATAATGTCGAGCCGTTGATCACCGACGACTATCTCCTGG
>CAZWCL010000568.1:0-2188 GCA_964632265.1 uncultured Hyphomicrobiaceae bacterium
AGAGTGCGTTTCGGCCGCTGATCCTTGTCGCGGTTTACTTGTTCCTCATATTTTTCAATCCGTTGAGTAGCCTCGCCATTGCAACCTTGGCGCTAGTCGAGCCGTTTCTGAAAATGCGCAATCCCTATAATGGCGGACTGATTTCAAAAGACGGTCCACCGGACGAACCGGAAGGTTGAAAAGGCGCTGCCCGGACTCGTCAATCCATAGAAATCCAACTCAAGACACGTCAACGAAGGAGTAGAACAATGGAAGTGATCCTACTGGAACGGATCCGGGCGCTCGGCCAGATGGGCGATGTCGTGACCGTCAAGAACGGCTATGCGCGCAATTTTTTGCTGCCGCGCGGCAAAGCTTTGCGCGCAACCGACACCAACATGAAGCAGTTCGAGAATCAGCGCGCCCAACTCGAGGCGCGCAATCTCGAACAGAAAAACGAAGCCGCAAGCGTCGGGGAGCGTCTAAATGGTGAAAGCTTCGTCGTTATTCGCCAGGCTGGCGATACTGGGCAGCTTTACGGCTCGGTTTCGACCCGCGACATAGCCGAATCGGTATCGGCAAACGGCTTTAGCGTCGACCGCCGGCAGGTGGTCCTTGCCGATCCGATCAAAGCGCTGGGTCTGCATGAAGTCGAGGTCTCGTTGCACCCCGAAGTCGAAGTGAAGATCACGGTCAATGTTGCGCGTTCCGAAGAAGAGGCGGCGCGGCAGGCGCGCGGTGAGGATGTCACCGTCCTCGAGGACGAGCGGATCGACCTTGAAACATATGATCCGGATGCAGAAGACGGTGATGAGCGGGGAGACGATGCGGATGGTGACGGCATGACCGATCTTCCGGAAGCTCAGGAGACTACCCGTGGCCCCCGCGACGGTGAGCAGATCGGTTGATGGTGTTTACGTGCCGTCCTGACGTTACGGTTCGGGCGGCACGTCTGGCCTAGCAGACAGCCTGCTAGTGATTCCATGGAGCGCAAACTAATGTTTTGCGCCCTGTGCATAGCGGGGAAGGCGGGGATAGACGCCACCTCCCCTACAACCCCGACGGACTGGAATCGCTTATCCATTCGTCATGACAGAACATGCCCTCACACTCTCCGAGCAACTCACCGCACAAGCCAGTGCCGATGAGCCGCTGAATTTTCGCCCGCCGCCCCACAATATCGAGGCCGAACAAGCGCTGCTCGGCGCCATCATGGTCAATAACGAGGTGATGGATCGCGTTGCCGGTTTTTTGGAAGCGCACCACTTCTACGAGCCCATTCACGCCAAGATCTACGAAGTCGCGGGCAAACTGATCGGAGCTGGCAAGCAGGCAACGCCGATCACGATGCGCACATTCTTCGAAACGGACGAGCCGATCGATGACGGCGTTACCGTGCCGCAATATCTCGGCCGCCTCGTTGCCAGCCTCACATCGATTATCAGTGCCTACGATTTCGGTCGCACGATCTATGATCTCGCGATCCGTCGCGCCTTGATCGGGATCGGCGAGGAACTCGTCGTCACGGCGCGCGATTCGCCTGTCGATGCGACGCCAGAGAGCCAGATCGAGACTGCGGAAAACCAGCTCTATTCGCTCGCCGAGACCGGCAAGTATGGCCAAGGCTTCGTCTCGTTCCAGAACGCGCTCACGGACGCCATCCATATGGCAAGCGCGGCTTATGAGCGTGATGGGCAGCTGTCCGGAATTTCGACCGGTCTGATTGACCTCGATAATCGTATGGGCGGGCTGCAACGCTCCGACCTCATCGTACTCGCCGGAAGGCCGTCAATGGGCAAGACGGCGCTTGCCACGAACATTGCCTATAACGTCGCCAAGACGTTTCGCGCGGAACGTGGGGAGGATGGCGGCGAGCAGACCGTCAACGGCGGCCGCGTCGGTTTTTTCTCGCTCGAAATGGCAGCGGAGCAGCTAGCAACCCGAATCCTTGCCGAGCAGGCTGAGATTTCATCGAGCAAGATCCGGCGCGGCATGATCACGGAGGATGAATTCCGCCGGCTGGTTCACGTTAGCCAGGAGATGAGCCAGGTGCCGCTGTTCATCGACCAGACAGGCGGTATCTCGATCGCGCAGCTCTCTGCGCGCGCACGCAAGCTCAAACGTCAGCATGGCCTTGACCTGCTGGTCGTCGATTATCTGCAGCTTCTGTCGGGTTCGAAGCGGACCGGCGAGGGGCGCGTTCAGGAGA
>CAZWCL010000569.1:0-2184 GCA_964632265.1 uncultured Hyphomicrobiaceae bacterium
GGGCGCCGGTCAAGCAACCAAGCTTATCAACCAAACGCTGGTGCTGAACAACTATGTCGTGATGGCGGAAGCGTTGCGGTTGGCTGAGGCTTATGATGTCGACGCGGCCAGGGTGCCTGAGGCGTTGGCGTCAGGGCATGCCGGTTCGAACATGTTGCCTGTCATGTTTGAGCGCATGATCAACAGGGATTGGGCACCTCAGGGATTTGCCCGGCAGATCCTCAAGGATCTCGAGTTACTCAACGATGCCGCCCACGCCAAGAACCAACCCATGCCGATGTCGGCGCAGGCGCTGACGCTCTACCGGATGATGGTGGCGCAGGGCAAGAGCGAACTCGATGGTGCTGCGGTGTTTGAATTGCTTGGTTCGAACGGCGACGGCAAGGATCGTGCGTAACAAAAAAGCCCCGGATCCGATCGGACCCGAGGCTGTGTCTGCTGGCCTTCAAGCGAGGTGGTCGATTTACCGCTTCGAGAACTGGAAGCTGCGGCGGGCTTTGGCTTTACCGTACTTCTTGCGCTCAACGGTGCGGCTGTCGCGCGTGAGGAAACCGCCCTTCTTGAGGGGGCCGCGGAGTTCGGGCTCGTAGTAGGTGAGCGCCTTCGAGATGCCATGGCGCACGGCGCCTGCCTGCCCCGACAGACCACCGCCTTTGACGGTTGCGATGATGTCGTACTGGTCCAGCCGTTCCGCTGTCTGCAGGGGTTGCTTCAGGAGCATTTGCAGGACCGGACGGGCGAAGTATTTGTCGAATTCCTTATTGTTGATCGTCATGCGACCAGCGCCGGGCTTGATCCAGACACGGGCGACTGCGTCTTTACGCTTGCCGGTCGCATAGGCCCGACCGAGAGAATCGACCTTCTTTTCATGTACCGGGGCGCCGGCGGCGACGACTTCTTCGGCTGCGGCCGTTTCCCCGAGATCTTCGAGTGACTTAATTTCATCGGCCATCAGATCACAACTCTCTTGTTCTTCGGGCTCAGCGCTGCGACGTCGAGTACTGTCGGATTCTGAGCGCCATGCGGGTGCTCACTGCCCTTGTAGATCCGCAGATTACGCATGATCTGGCGGCCGAGCGGACCGCGGGCTAGCATGCGCTCGACGGCTTTTTCAAGAACGCGCTCCGGGAAGCGGCCCTCGATGATCATCTTTGGGCTGCGTTCTTTGATGCCGCCCGGATAGCCGGTGTGGCGATAGTAGCGTTTGTCGTTGTATTTGTTGCCGGTGAACATCACCTTCTCGGCATTAATGACGACAATATTGTCGCCCATGTCGACGTGCGGGGTGTAGTCCGGTTTGTGTTTGCCTTTGAGGCGCGTGGCGATCAAAGAGGCGAGACGGCCGACAACGAGATCTTCGGCGTCGATCAAAATCCACTCTTTTTCCACGTCGGCCGGCTTGGCGACGAAGGTTTTCATTTCAGCATATCCTGTGGAACGGGCGCTGTCGGCACGATGTGTGTCAGCGAAGATGAGGTTATACGACTCGGTTTGCTGTCGCGCAACGGTAAAAAAATAAGCATGTTCAATGCCTTGAATTGGTTGGTAATATGATACCGTTATGATTGGGGTGTTGGCAGGACGTAGATGGCGCTGGCCTGAGCGACGGCGTCGCCGGTGGCGGAGCTGATGATGCGGATGTCGCATACGGTCTGGCGCCGGCCGCGCCGGAGCACTTCGACCTCGCAGAGCAGATCAGCTGGTGGCGGACGCGTGAGGAAATTGATCGTAAGCGTGGTTGTGACGGCATCTATGGCGGCTTCTCCCTGGTCTGCGAGGATGGCGACATAGCTGCCGAGGTCGGCGAGGTTGAACATCGTCGGGCCGGAAATGGTGCCGCCGGGGCGGGCGAAACGCTCATGATACGGCATCCGAAGGGTAGCGTGGCCGTTGCCGCAATCAATAATCTCGAAGGGGCCGACGGTATCCTTCGCGGTGGCGAAGTGCTCTGAGAGCAAGGCGGCGACTTGGTTGGGCGAGAGGGGGAAAAGGGTACCGGCAGCGCTGTCCGGTTCGTTGCCGGCGTGCGGGGCGCTATGACTATCTTTGTTCATCTGTTCTTTTTGCTTGATACTGCCTTCGCGCGGACGTCTTTCTGGTCTTAGCAGGCGGCTTGATTGATGCCCAGAAATGAGGAGCCGAGAGGCGCGGCGCGATTTCGTCGCGATGACGAAATTTGCGTCG
>CAZWCL010000570.1:0-2176 GCA_964632265.1 uncultured Hyphomicrobiaceae bacterium
TGGCGAACGTAGAGAACACCGACGCCGACAACGGCCAACAGTATGAACGGCAGAACGATCAGCAAGACCATGCTCGCGGCACGGCGGACCGGACGTGTTGCCTGTCGGAGCCTGCGCTTTTCCGACTTTTTTTTCGAACGGCGCCGGTCCTTCGTGGCGTCCGTCTCAGGCCGTGGACGTACGACGCCGTTGTCTGCTGAGCCGCTCACCGGCGGTTCAACAGGTGCGTTTTTCCTCTCCGTTCCGTTTCCAGCCATGGCTGATTGCGCGTCTCCGACGAGCAGATTACGAAACAGGGGGCGGGAGCCGGCGGCAACACCTGCGAATCATCCCCCCACGACACAAGATCCCTAACGAGCTTGCCATCCGGCGAAAACACCGCTTGAAAAGAACGTGTTGTTCCATAATCCACCGGATTAGCCGAACGGAGCGATCACCGATCACCGATGCCGCGCCCAAGGATCCGATAGCAGCGCTCGCAAGTAATGCTTCCAGCGATCAAGACGCGAACTAAGTCGAAAGAAAGGCACACCAGATGGTCGAACAGGGAAAGAAGGCGCCGGATTTCACGTTGCCCGGCGACGGTGGCGAAAAGATCAAGCTGTCGGCGTTGAAAGGGAAAGCCGTTGTCGTCTATTTCTACCCGAAGGACGACACGCCGGGGTGCACAAAGGAAGCCATCGCGTTTACCGAATTGCTACCCGAGTTCCAGAAGGCCGGGGCGACGATCATCGGCATCTCGCCTGATACGGCGGAAAAACACGACAAATTTATCGCCAAACACGATCTCGGCGTTCGCCTGGCGGCGGATGAAAACACGAAAGTTGCTGAGAAATACGGCGTTTGGGTGGAGAAATCCATGTACGGCAAAAAGTACATGGGCGTCGAACGTTCAACGTTCCTTGTCGACGAGAAGGGAAAGGTGGCGCGCATCTGGCGAAAGGTGAAGGTGCCGGGCCATGCCGAAGCCGTGCTTGAGGCGGTCAGGGAGTTGTCGTGACCGCCGCCGACGACGAGACAGGCTTGCCCGGCATCGTCGAGGTGCCTGGACCGCTTGGTGATGGTGGTGGCGCGTCCGAGGGTGCCCCCGTGGTTTATGCTCTCGCCGATGGCGCCCTGGAGATTGTGCGCACATCCGATCTCGACGCCAAAATCAACATCGCCCACCGGTTGGCGAAGTCCTGGTATGCCCGAAGTCTCGACCTCGGCGCTCAATCGCGTCCCCGTGCAATGCCGGATCGGCCGGGCCGCCCGCGGCGGCCTGAACTGCGGCCGCCGCGAGAGATGCCGCGCCGGTCCGCTGCGGGTGAACGGGGGCGCTTCGCGCTACTGCATGCCTTGGCTCACATCGAACTCAACGCGGTCGACATGACGTGGGACCTCATCGCGCGCTTTGCCAACGAGCCCATGCCCATAGCATTTTTCGACGACTGGGTTCAGGTGGGGCTGGAGGAAGCAAAGCACTTCAAGCTGTTACGCGGCCGGCTCAACAAGCTTGGTGGCGCCTATGGTGATCTGCCAGCGCACGATGGGCTCTGGCAGGCTGCCGCATCAACCGGCCACGACCTGCTGGCGCGGCTTGCAGTTGTGCCCCTCATCCTCGAGGCGCGCGGCCTCGATGTTACGCCTTCGATGATCGAAAACTTGAAAGCAGCCGGAGACACGGACTCGGCTGACATTATCGCGGTCATCTATCGTGACGAAAAACGTCATGTGGCATTTGGCATGAAGTGGTTCCGCTTTCTGTGCAACCGTCAAGGACGGCCGATCGAGGCGACCTTTCAGAATCTCGTGCGCCAGAATTTCCACGGCCAGCTGAAACCGCCGTTCAACGAGGCCGCTCGCAGTGAGGCGGGTCTGACACCGGGGTTCTATAAGCCGCTCACCGCCTTCGGCGCACCAGCTTAAGCCTGAAGCGGGCCCATGCGTTGTCCACATCGAAACTCCTAACGCCCGCCATTCTGATAAATTGTGGCTGCCGGGCATCATCGACGGCAGGTTGTTACGCGCCTTTTTCGAAGGCCGTTCCATCCCGAGAGACACCAGCCTCGCTGACAAACGATTGATACAAAGTAGAATTACCGACGCGGAGCTTGCGTGCGTCAAAATCTGGACCAGCCAGGCCTGATAATCGCCATGGTTGACAGTGAGGAAACGAGTCAACCTGCCTGACAGC
>CAZWCL010000571.1:0-2162 GCA_964632265.1 uncultured Hyphomicrobiaceae bacterium
CATGACGCCGTTGTAGCCTTCGAACACGAAGTCGTCGGCGCGTAACTCTTCGGAATGAAAATCAACCGATTCCAAGACATCGATGACGGTCGGCATAAGCTGCTTGGTCAGGGTAAAAGTCGAGTCGTGCTTGGGATCGCAGCCGATCTGCAGGACGCGCTTGCCGAGCTTTGAGAATGCGACGGAAAGGTTCGAGGATGTCGTGCTCTTGCCGATCCCGCCCTTGCCGTAGACCGAGAAGACTTTTGCCGTATCGATCTTGACTGTCGGATCGAGGCTAACCTGTACGCTGCCTTCGCCATCACCGCGCTTCTGTCCGGGACGAGCTTCATAAATCGTCTTGGTCATGTCTGTTCCAATTTCCTAAGCTGTGGCGGTCGCGACAATGCCCTCGAGCCTGTCTTCCAATACGTCTCCGGCTTTGCGGAGCGCATTGAGCGTCTCTTCGTTCGGTTGCCAGTACTCGCGCTCGTGGGCTTCCAACAGCCTGTTGGCCATTCGGGCCGAGGCTTTTGGATTGAGGCCGGCAAGGCGTTCGCGCATGTCTTCGTCAAGCACGAATGTCTGGGAAATCTGCTGGTACACCCACGGCTCGACCTGGCCCGTCGTCGCCGACCAACCGAACGTGTTGGTTACATGCGCTTCGATTTGACGGACGCCTTCATACCCATGCTCAAGCATCCCCTCGTACCACTTCGGATTGAGGGCACGGGTTCGCGTCTCGAGGGCAACCTGCTCTCTCAGCGTGCGCACTTTGCCGTCGCCGCGTGTCTGATCGCCGATATAGACCGGCGCCTGCTCGCCGCGCTCGCGGGCGACGGCGCGGCCGATGCCACCCAGTGTGTCGAAGTAGTGGTCGATCGTGGTGACGCCCAATTCGACTGACTCGAGATTCTGATAAACAAGGTCAACGTCGGCGAGCATCGATTTCAGGAGTTCACCCTGCGGCGCGGCTTTGCCATCCTGGCCGTACGCGAAGCACTTGCGTTTGGTATAGACGTCGGCCAGTTCCCCTTCGTCCTGCCACGTACCGCTATCGATCATCAGGTTTACATTCGATCCATAGGCGCCGTCAGCGTTGGAAAACACCCGTAATGCCGCGGTTTCCAGATCGCAGCCGTTGGCCACCTGATAGGCGAGAGCGTGCTTGCGCACGAAGTTGAACTCGAGCGGTTCTTCGGCTGCCGCTGCGAGATGGGCCGCCTCGGCCAACATGCGGGTCTGCAAAGGGAGAAGGTCGCGGAAAATGCCAGACAACGTCATGACCACATCGATCCGGGCGCGCGACATTTTCTCGAGGGGTATCAGCTGGGCGCCGGTCAGCCGGCCGTAGCTATCGAATCGCGGTTGTGCACCCATCAACGCGAGCGCCTGTCCGATAGGACCGCCTTCATTCTTGAGGTTATCCGTACCCCAAAGCACTATTCCGACCGACTCGGGCAGGCTGCCGGATTCAGCTTGATGACGCTGCAGAAGCCGCTCCGCCTGCATCGCGCCATCGCGGATAGCAAAGGGGCTTGGGATGCGGAACGGATCAAAGCCGTGGAGATTCCGGCCGGTGGGAAGAATGGCGGGCGTGCGCAACAGGTCGCCACCGGGTGCCGGACTTACATACCGGCCGTCCAAGGCATCCAGCAGGGCAGGCACCTCGCTGTCCTCTTGAAGGCAAGCGTTGGCATGACGCAGGGTATCAATACCACGGGCTACCGTCTCATCGCCCGCCATATCAAGCGACTTGATCGCCTTTGCAGCGGAAGCGCTGTCTGCAATAACGTCGATGTCGGCATGGGAAAAATCGTTGCCGCTCGCTTCGGCCAATGCTGCGAGCGTCTGGGAGCGTTCCTCGCTGGTCATTGTTCTGCCGACGACGTGAAGACCATGCGGGATCAGCGTGTACTCGAGTTCCAGGACCTCGCGCGCCAACTTGGCGATCATGTCGGGCGCTTCACTGCTCCAGGCCGGTTCCGCTTCGGCAAGTTCGACGAGAGCCGCCTGCTCCTGAATGAGAACTTCCAACTGCCGGCGTTCACGAGCCTGATCCGGCAGTAACGACCGATAGCGGTCCATCGACGACTTCAATTCGAGGAGGCCTTTATAGAGGCCGGCCTGCGCGATCGGAGGTGTCAGATAGCTGACCAACGTGGCGCCGGAGCGCCGTTTGG
>CAZWCL010000572.1:0-2149 GCA_964632265.1 uncultured Hyphomicrobiaceae bacterium
CCATCACGCGTTGCGCCGGCAGAGACACCTGCAACAAAGCCCGCGCAAAAATTAGCGCTGGCCTCTTTCGATGATGTCTTCGAAATCCTGCGCACCAAGCGCGACATGCGCATGACCATCAATCTCGAAGAGCACGTCAGCCTTGTCTCGTTCGCCCCTGGGCACATTGAAATATTTCCGCTCGACGCAGCTCCCAAGGGTCTTGCTGGCGAATTGGGCCGCAAGCTCTCCGAATGGACTGGCGAGCGCTGGGTCGTCTCCGTCGGCCGTGAGGCCGGCGAACCGCCGCGCGGCGAAGTCCGCCGCGCCGAGCGTCAGCGGCGTATCGAAGAAGCCAGGCGCGATCCCGCCGTCGCACGTCTGCTCGAAGCCTTCCCCGACGCCGAAATCGTTGAAGTCCGCGACACCCCGCCGGGCGACGGGGAAGTCTCTACTCCCACCGACAACTGAACACTCAATTCCGGAGCTTCCGATGAAAGACCTCATGGGCATGATGAAGCAGGTTCAAGACATGCAGTCCAAGATGCAGGACATGCAGAACGAACTAGCCGAAATGGAAATTACAGGCCAGTCCGGTGGCGGCCTCGTTGCCGTCACGATGAACGGCAAAGGCGAAATGAGCTCAATGAAAATCGACCCGAGCCTTGCCAAGCCCGATGAGATCGAGATTCTCGAAGACCTCATCGTCGCCGCTACAACCGATGCCAAAGCGAAGGTTGACGCCACTATGCAGGAAAAGATGCAATCCATGGCCGGCGGCCTCCCCCTTCCCCCCGGCCTCAAATTATTTTAGCTCGGCTCACCAGCCATTTGTCGGCCGTGAAACCTGTTTTCCTCCGTCCACCCGCCAATTCGTAAACACATCGTTAACCATCGTCTCGGATCATGACGCGCATCTTTCAGCACACGATTCGCGGGGACTTCTGAATGGCATCGAAAATTACCGATCTCGATGAGATGATGAAAACGCTGGCCCGGGTCTCGACCGATCCCCAATCGGTCAGCGTCGGCGAATTCGCCAAGGCGGTCCAAAGCCTCCAGGCCGAACTTGAAATGCTCGAAAGCGAGGTCGATCGTCTCGGCTCGACCGTTGGTGCTGCCTTCGAGCCGACCGACACCGACGCGGCTTCCTCCAATGATGATATGGCCCTTCCGGTCGAGACGGCATCAGCGGTCGTCGCGCCGACACCCGAGTAATTTGTGGCCCGCCCTCGTGATCCCGGCCTCCGGGCCGGGATGATCCACTCAGGCCGACGGCCGGTCGCGCGCCCTCGAAGATACGACCGAAAAAAGGCCGGCGCTTAGCACGCCGGCCACGTCATTGTCAGAGCCTCGAAGCGTTTCAGGTTCAGACTGAAGCGCTCATAGGGAGCGCACGCGACCCGCCACATTGTGGCGGCCCTCGAAGGCCGGCCGTGCGGCGCCGTGGGGCCGAGTAGCCGCGAGAGATGAAATCGTCAGATCGTTTCCGCCTTAGTTGGAACTAGCCGGCCGCCATCCAGGCTGCGAACCCGCCGTAGGTGAGACCTGCCGCGATTGCGCCGGCAAATCCGAGGACAACATAGGCAGCGAACACCTGCCGCTTGACGATTGCGAACACCGCCGTTGCTGCTGGAATACAACTGATCCCGCCTGCGATCACGAATGACATCGCAGCCCCGGCACTCATGCCCTGCTCCATCAGTCCGGCGACCAGCGGCGGCGCGGCGTAGGAATTAAGGTACGCCGGCGCCCCAACGAGCGCGCTGAGGATGATCGGCCACACCCCATCGCCACCAAGAAACCGCCCGACCGCCTCGGCTGGCACGTACGACAGCATCAGGCTCTCGAGCAGATAGGCGAGGGTCAGCCACTTGAACAGAAAAAGCCCGTTGGACAGCGCCTCCCGCCAGAAGAGATCCCGCCGGTCCGCTTCGCGCCAGAACTGCCATACCGGTGTCCCCTTGAACGGCGACGGCGCTCTGCAGCATCCGCCACCGCCATTGCGCGCCTTCAATGGATCGGCGAACCAACCCATACGAGTCAGATAGTACACGGCGAAACCGCCTGCGATGCCGATCGATACCGCAACCACGGCCTTGGCGATTGCGAACTGCGTGCCAAGCGCTCCCGCTGTAATCAAGAACGCCGCCGGGTCCATCAACGGTGA
>CAZWCL010000573.1:0-2139 GCA_964632265.1 uncultured Hyphomicrobiaceae bacterium
CACGATACCAAGCAGATCGCAGACTTCCTGCCCATGCGCCCAGGTCTCCATCAAGCGCGCGGTGATCGACGAGCGCGCGCTCATATCCGGCCCCGCCCACTTAACACGCTGCTTTGGATCAGCCTTGGCGAACGAACCGGCCACCTCATCCGAGACCCTGCGCCACGCCTCGACCAGCGGCTTGCCGCGCAACCCGTCGAGCCACGCATCGCTTGTTGCCACAAAGCCCCGCTCTGCCCGCATGGCGGCGACCTTCGCGTATTCCGCGGTGAAGCGATCAGGCTCCTCCAGCGAAAGGCGGGCCATGATATTGAAATGGTGGAGGTGCTGAATGACATCGTTGATCGTCCACCCCTTGAAGGCGGTCGGCACTTCGAGATGTGCTTCCCGAACGCCCGCCACAACGCGATAGAGCGCGTCGCTCTCCGCCCTGAAATCCTCCGCCTGCTGCATTGCCCGTTCCCTTCCCTATTGTAGCTCGCTCGCCCTACCCCGGTCGCCCTACCATGACGCGCAAGGAACATATATATACGCAATCGGCGCCAGCCGCGTGTAACATCAAGCGATATCGAACCATCAGCCGCGATCATGAAACCGAGCTATTGTGCGCGCTGCCTGGGGCGCCAGGCGTCGAGCCTCCCGCTCGGATCCGGTTCGCGCCAGAACCGTGAAGTGCAATGCGGATTTCCGCCCGCGCCACACTGCGCCCAACACAACAGAAGGCCCTAACCGCGAATGAACCAAACAGCCACCGAAACGCTCAAATATCCGACCAGCGAAACGATCGAAGCGCTGCTCAACCGTGTCAGCGTGCGCAGCTACAGCGATGAGCCAGTTAAACCGGAGACAGTCGAGGGCATCCTGGAAGCGGCATTCCGCGCGCCGACCTCCTCCAACATTCAATCCTACAGCGTGATTGTGGTGCGCGACCAAGCAACCAAGGACAAGCTCGCCGCCGTCACCGGTGGCCAGAAACACGTCGCCCGGACACCGGTATTCCTCGCTTTCTGTGCCGACCTCACCCGCATAGAAATGGCTAAGACACGTAACGGCGGCACTCTCGACGACAACAACCTCGAGATGGGCCTCGTCTCGAGCATCGACGCTGCGCTCGTTGGCATGTCCGCCTATATCGCCGCCGAATCGATCGGCCTTAAAGGCCTTATGATCGGCGCCGTACGCAACGATGCCCTCGAGACGGCGCGCATTCTTGGCCTGCCCAAGCGCGTTTACTGCGTCTTTGGTATGTGTCTTGGCTGGCCCGGCAAGGTCCCGCCGCAAAAGCCACGCATGAAGCGCCTCGCCACGGTCCACTACGAGCAGTACGGCACCGGTGCGGCCGGCGAACAGGAAACACACCTCACCAAATACGACCGCGACCTCGCCCAGCATTACGAGCAGCGCGGCATGCCCACGGCACCCGATAGCTGGACGCATGAAGTCAATAAGAAATTCAACAATGATCTGCGAAAGGATCTTCGCGCCCAGCTAAAGGAACTGGGCTTCGATTTCAACTGACACGCCGCCGCCGCCGTGCCGTCGGCTTTCACTTTCGTCGGCGGCGGCGCCACCTCGCGATGAGGTGACCTGCCACTGAGTTCGGTTATGTCATCTCACGCCCGCCGATGCGGCAATCTCTCAGCAACTCCGGCCTGATTTCGATCCCATGGCCCGGCATTTCGGATGGCTTGACAAAGCCATCCACCGGGGTGCGGGGGTCGACAAAGATGTCGTCATTCCAATCCATGTATTCGGCATAGCTGGGGTTCGGTATCGAGCAAAGCAGGTGCGGCATCAACTCATGGAACAGGTGCGGCGCGATCCTCAGCCCATAGGTGTCGGCGACAGCAGCAATCCGGCGCAGTTCGGTAAAGCCGCCACGCTGCGGATCTGGTTGCAGGATCGGACTGGAAGGGTTTTTGAAGAACGGGCGCAGATCGTAGCGCGTAAAATGGCTCTCGCCGCCCACCACACGGGTTTTCAGGTGGCTGGCGATGCGTTGATAGCCTTCGAAATCTTCGCACACGACCGGTTCTTCGAGCCAGTAGATGTCGTAATCGTCGAGATAGCGGCCCGCCTGGATGGCCGTATCAGCCGACCAGCCCATGTTCACATCGACCATGATCTCGACATCGTCAC
>CAZWCL010000574.1:0-2137 GCA_964632265.1 uncultured Hyphomicrobiaceae bacterium
GCCGGGCGGCGGAAAGTGTCCAACCAGGGCAGCCGACGGCCGCGAGGGGGCAGCACTTCGGGCGCGACGATACGCGTGAGAGCGCTGGCACGTCTCACATCTCGATTGTCGATGAAAGTGGCAATGCGGTTTCGATGACTACGACCATTGAGAGCGCATTCGGCTCGGGCCTTTGGGCGGCGGGCTTTCTTCTCAACAATGAACTCACCGACTTCTCATTCCGGCCCGTCGACCGCGAAGGCCGGCCCATTGTTAATCGCGTCGAAGGCGGTAAGCGTCCCCGTAGCTCGATGGCGCCGACGATTGTTTTCAACTCGGATGGAAGCTTTCGTGCCGCCCTTGGCTCACCCGGCGGCAGCCGGATCATCCTCTATGTCATGAAGGCGCTGGTCGCGATGATAGACTGGCAACTCGATCCGCAGACGGCGACTGCGCTCGCGAACTTCGGCGGGCGTAGCCGAGCGATGGAGCTTGAATACGATGCGGCGCTTGCGACAGATGATTTTCTAGCACCGTTGTCGACGGTACCGTCGATCTGGCGCGGCATCCGTTTGAGGGCGCTAGGCCATCGCGTGCGGCCGGACCTGATGACATCGGGGCTGCATATCGTCGAGCGGCGCCAGGGCATACTTTATGGCGGGGCCGATCCGCGCCGCGAAGGCGTGGCACGGGGCGATTGAACTGATGATCGTGGAAACACGTTTCCTGAGGGCGGCGTATGAGCGGTAAACGCAGCCAAACATTCGCCGGCCTTAATGGACATGCGCTCAAGAAATGGAAATACCATTGAAAGTCACAATCGCGGGGGCCGGAATATTCGGCCTTTGGCAGGCTATAAAGCTGGCGCGGACGGGCCATAAGGTCCGTGTGCTCGAACGTAACTCCAAGCCTTTTTCGGATGCCGCGAGCCGGTATGCCGGCGCGATGATCGCGCCATATTGCGAGGCTGAATCTGCGGAGCCGATCGTGCGCGATCTCGGTCTCGCAGCTGCGCGCCTGTGGCATGAGACCTACCCCGGTCTCAAGCGAAATGGCTCTCTGGTCGTGGCGGCGGCGCGTGATCAGGCCGAGTTGCGGCGCTTCGAGCGCGTCACTGTCGGCCACAATGCGATCGATGCGGCACGCCTTGGCGAACTCGAGCCCGATCTGGCGGAGCGGTTTTCGCGCGCGCTCTTCTTTGAAGACGAAGCACATATGGTGACGCCTGACGCTCTGCTTGATCTGCTGAACCTGGCCCGTTCGGCTGGGGCACAGTTCGAATTTGGTAGGTCCTGGGATGGCGGGTTGCCCGACAATAGCGATTTTGTGGTGGACTGCCGGGGCATTGCAGCGCGTGATGATCTCAACGGGCTCAGGGGGGTGCGCGGTGAACGGCTGTTGCTGCGCACTCGTGAGATTTCGCTGTCGCGGCCGGTACGACTTCTGCATCCTCGTTCCAATACGTATGTCGTGCCCTGGGATGACGGCCGCTTCCTGATCGGGGCGACGGTCATCGAGAGCGAAGATGCGCGGGCGATGACGGCGCGTTCTGCTCTGGAATTACTCGGGCTCGCCTACGCATTGCATCCGGCATTTGGCGAAGCGGAAATCATTGAGCTCACGGCGGGGGTGCGTCCGTCTTTCGCCGATAACATTCCGCGTGTCGTGGCCGGGGGGGATGGTAATATAGTCCATGTCAACGGCGCCTACCGTCATGGATTTTTGCTGGCGCCGGTCATGGCGGAAGTTGTCGCCGGCGTTCTTGGCAATCCGAATTTCGTGCATCCGTTGTTGATACGGCGTGGTGGCGGCGAGACGGTGCAGCAAGTTTAAAAAAGAAATCGGACATGTTGCCGGAGCACTAACCGGGCATATTCCGAGACCTGAACAGGGAGGTACACATGGCGCAGATCACGACTGGAGATGACGTTCGATTGTTCGTCGCGGAAGCGGGCGAGGGGACACCTATCGTCTTCGTTCACGAGTTTGCCGGCGACTATCGCAGTTGGGAGCCGCAGCTGCGTTATTTTTCGCGCAGCTATCGCGCGGTCGCCTACAATGCGCGCGGTTGGCCGCCCTCTGATGTGCCGCAGGACCAGGCCAAGTATTCGCAGGTGCGTGCATGCGATGATATCCGCGATGTCATGGATGGTCTCGG
>CAZWCL010000575.1:0-2133 GCA_964632265.1 uncultured Hyphomicrobiaceae bacterium
GCGTCGCGAGCCACATGAGTTCTTCAACAGCCTGCTAGCCATTACCTGAACGTTCCCCCCCCCCGGAGACAACACGAAATGTCTGAAAAGCTTGAAGATATCGCCAAAGCCATGGTTCAGTCCGGGCAGGGCATCCTGGCGGCCGATGAAAGCACTGGCACCATCAAGAAGCGTTTCGACAGCATCAACGTCGAATCGACCGAGGACAACCGCCGCGACTATCGTGAGATGCTGTTCCGCGCCGACGAAGCCATGACCAACTATGTCTCGGGCGTTATCCTGTTCGACGAGACGCTGCGCCAGAAGGCGGCTGATGGCACTCCGCTGGTCGACCTCATCAAGAACGCCGGCGCCGTACCGGGCATCAAGGTCGACAAGGGCGCACAAGATCTCGTCGGCGGCGACGGCATCGAAAAGGTAACCGAAGGCCTGGATGGCCTGCGCGGACGCCTCCAGGAATACCACCAGCTTGGTGCCCGTTTCGCCAAATGGCGCTCCGTCATCACCATTGCCGACGGCAAGCCGAGTCACAACTGCATCCACGCCAACGCGCACGGCCTAGCCCGGTACGCCGCACTTTGTCAGGAAAACGGTATCGTCCCGATTGTCGAGCCCGAGGTTTTGATGGACGGCGAACATTCGAGCCATGACATCGACACCTGCTACAATGTCACCGAATGGACGTTAAACGAGGTCTTCCGCGAACTTTACTTCGCGGGCGTCAATCTCGAAGGCATGGTCCTGAAGCCGAACATGGTCATCGCCGGCCAGAAATCGACGAAGCAGGCGAGCGCTCAGGAGGTCGCCGACAAGACCGTCGCCTGCCTCAAGGCAACCGTGCCGGCAGCCGTCGCAGGCATCGCCTTCCTTTCCGGCGGCCAAAGCGATAAAGCGGCCACCGAGCATCTTTCGCTCATGAACAGGCATAACAACCTGCCTTGGCCGCTGACATTCTCTTATGGCCGCGCGTTGCAGGCCGCAGCCCTCAAAGCCTGGGGCGGAAAATCGGAAAACGTCGCCGCGGCCCAGCGCGCATTTACACATCGCGCAAAGATGAACGGCATGGCGGCCCGCGGCGAATGGCAGGCTGACCACGAGAAAGCCGCTTGATCGAACGGCTTGGGAAGCGCATGTAGAGCGTGGCGGTGGAATGTGCCGCCGCGCTTTATTTTTTCTTGTAAGCCGCGCCGGATGAGCCGGATGATGAATCATGGCCGAACACATCAAGATCATGCTCATTGCGCCATGTCAGCCGGCAGCACGCGATCCTCTCAAAGAGGCAGTTGCCGGCCATGATATCGCCGCCGTTCTGATTGCCCCTCCGGATCGGACTTCACCCTCAACGTCGCCCGGAGCGGAGGATACGGACGCCGCTACTGCGACACACGAGCCCACTCTCGACGCCGAAACCTGCCGCCAACTGATCGAAGCGGCACGCACGAGCAGCACGGTTGTCCTTATCGCCGACGATCCCGAACTCGCTGACCGGCTCGGCGCCGACGGCTGCCATCTCGGGGCCGCCCCGGAAATCGGCGAGCGCTACGAGCACGCCCGCGCCCTCATGGGGCCCAACCGCGTGGTCGGCGTCACGCCTGGGCCGACCCGTCATGCCGCGATGACTTTGGCCGAAGCGGGCGCCGATTACGTGGCCTATCCGGCAACCGGTGCCGACGCCGCTGAAGGGCTTGAGCGCATAGCTTGGTGGTCTGAGATTTTCGAGGCGCCCGTCATCGCTGTGACTGACGGCACCGTCGATGGTCTGGAGACCGCGGCCACAGCCGGCCCACCAGATTTTATCACCGTGCCTCTGCTGAGCGCGAGCGCCCACCCGGTGGATCTCGCAGCCCTCACCGCCTGGATCGCCGAACACGGACACTTGCCCGAGGCCTGACCTCGACGACCCGCGTGCCTGCGTGCCACACATGCCGTGGATGCCTTGACGCAAAATCGCCGCAAACGCGCGGCCACAAGAGGACTCCAACAGGCTGTTGAAGAACTCAGTGAGGTCGCGATGCGAGACGGAATTGGCGGCTCACAAGGCGCATCCGTCGCAGATGTGGTGGATCCCACATCAAGGCGGCGCAACGAAGCTGAGCGGTCAATTTCGCCGCATACCTCTGCGACGCCACGCTT
>CAZWCL010000576.1:0-2132 GCA_964632265.1 uncultured Hyphomicrobiaceae bacterium
CGGGCGGCTTCGTCTCGATTGCTGGATTTCTGCCTTTATCCCGTGCGACATGCCCGCGCATTGGACACGTAATGAGATGAGCGGGGCCCAGCATGGGCAAGATACTGACGGTCCACGGTACATTTGCGCATATCGAGGTGCCGGGGGGCAGCGACGAGAGCGACGCGACGGCGGCATACTGGTGGCGGGTGGACAGCCCGTTTGTTGCCGACCTGAAAAAGCAGTTGCGTGGCAAGAGCGGCGATGAAGTCGAGGTCACTCCCTTCGTGTGGAGCGGCAACAACAGCGAGCGGGAGCGCCGTGACGCCGGTCATCAGCTTTTCCTTGAACTCAAGCGGCTCGAGCAGGCGGGGGAGACTTACGGGATTATTGCCCACTCGCACGGAGGGTCAGTGGTTTCGGCGGCGCTTCTCGAGGCGGCTGCCAAAAAGGAAAAACTGGCAGGGCTCAAACGTTGGATCACGATCGGTACGCCGTTCATCGAACTGCGCCGCGAGCGCTTCTTGTTCATGCGGCTGCCTATTCTGCTGAAAGCGATGTATGTCGCATCGCTGATGCTTTTTTTCATGTTTGCGGTGGCTGTGGCCCTGAATCTCATCAGCGGCGATTTCGATCCGACCCGCATGCGCCACGTCTACTGGTTTTTAAGCGGCGGCGTTTTGATGTCGTTGCCGGCGGTTGTTTTCTTTCTCATCGCCTGGGTGCGGGAACGGCGGCAAAGGTACTTCTACAGGCCGAGCGTAAAAGCGCGCGCGAAGAGTTATTTTGCTGACAGATGGGTTGCGCTGACGCACGAAGACGATGAGGCGGTGCGCGGCCTCGGCGCGCTGCGCGACATTGCCGTGCCGATCTTCTCGCGCAGCTTCGCCGTACCGGTCCTGAGCGTCATGGCAGCATTTATGCTGCCGGTCCTCTATCTGGTTGCGATCTTTTCCCC
This sequence comes from uncultured Hyphomicrobiaceae bacterium, assembly GCA_964632265.1. Classification (GTDB taxonomy): domain Bacteria; phylum Pseudomonadota; class Alphaproteobacteria; order Rhizobiales; family Hyphomicrobiaceae; genus CAJQQK01. The sequence goes on from CAZWCL010000576.1 coordinate 938, forward strand.
GACGTTCATGGTCAAGGTGGCCGATACGCTGCGCACCGATGTTTATCAGGTCGATGAGGTGCGAGCGCGTGCCGAGCGCTACGAACAGAGCCGGCGTTCGGTGCGTGGCATACGGCGCCAATTGCGCACGGCGCGCCGGCAAATCCAGGATCCGGTCAATCCTTTCGAAAAACAGGAAGCGGCGCGCAGCGATCTACGCGCGAAGCGGCAAGAGCTGCGTTCGGCGCGTGATCGCATGCGGCAGATGTTTCCAGACATGCCGCAGCTCCGACGCGCCGCGAAGTTCCAACGCATATTCCTCGAACGGGATGGGGTTGCGTGTGGCGGGCTGTGCGACCGGGGAACGAATGCTGCCTTGAATGCGAGACTGCTGCTGCATCTCGCGACCGACGAAGTTGCAAGTCTCGTGGTGGACGAGGAATTGCAGTACGGCCTCGTTGGGCGCTTCGCGCGTTATCTCGCGCCGGTCCTGCTGGTCCCGATCGTGTTTGGCTTTTTCGCGGTAATCTGGGTGCTGGTCGTGCAATATCTGGCGCAGTTCGTGTCGCGGTACGCAAGCCGGTATCTCGACAAGATCACCTGGGCGCAGCTTCGCCGGGCAGCGACGGGCAACGATATGCTTGAAGAGGTTGCCGTCGGGACGGCTGTGTATCCGCGCTGGATCGGAGCGCGCCGACCGTTCCTTCCCATGGAAGTCGGGGCGGAAATCACGCACTGCTCGAACGAGGCGACCTTCCGGTCTGTTGGCAAGTTCCGCAATGCGCTGAGCGAACTCGTTTTGATGGATCGCCAGACCTCAGAGTCGGACAGTCTTCTCGCCTACCTCACATGGAATGAGTTGATACATACCAGCTATTTCTGCGTGCCGGCGTTCACGGCCCTGGTGGCAGGCAGCCTGGCGCGCAGCGACGGGTTCGAACTGGCAGGGCAGGCGTCGGCCGCTGTTACACGGGAAGATCTTAGTCGTTGGCTGGAGGCGCTGAACGAGGGCGCTCAAAGCACGCCGCAGCCGGCCGCGGTGGCGGCATAAGCCATTTTATAAGAGACATATGAATTCCGAAATAAGAGGGCGGCATTCGATGTGAATGCCGCCCTGTCCTGTTCGCGATGCGCGGCGCCGGAGCGCCACCGGAAATGGTTCAGAGCGGGTCCGACCTTGGTGGAATCGCTTTCGCGATTTCACTGGGGTCGGTAG
>CAZWCL010000577.1:0-2125 GCA_964632265.1 uncultured Hyphomicrobiaceae bacterium
CACCGTCGCCGCTGAGCTGTCCTTGCCCGATCAACATCGTTGCACCCGCTTTACGGCCGGCGTATCCGATCACCTCGAGCACCGTCCGCGTAGATGAGGGACCATCCGCCATGACACGCACTAGCCACGCCCGACGCCGCACAGCCGCTTTCGCGACAATCACAACACTCATGCTCACGCTGCCCGCCATCGCGTCGGCCGAAGTGTGCACCCGCCTGCCGCTTTCCGATGTCGCCTTCGGCAAACCGGCAGCGACCGATGCCGCTCGTGAAAAGCTGCGCGAATACGCCAACGAAAAACTCAGCCAGCGTGGCTGGCGCGGCAATGGCCGTGTCCGCGCCAGCAACGAGACGGTCTCATGCAAGGTCTACCTCGACCTTGGCCCCCTCGGCACCGAATATCGCTGCCTTGTGACGGCGACGTTCTGTGCAGGTTGATCATCTCCTCAGTATGTTAACGTGATCTCATTGCGAACTCGCCACCGCGACGGCCAGGACGGCCACGCGCTATTAATCGCGCCACTTGAACGAGATCAATAATGCTGAAAACCGATACCCCGCGCCCGATAAAACTGAAAAATTATAAGCCGTCGGACTACCTCATCGATCACGTCCACCTCGACGTCGCACTGCATCCGACCGCAACCCGTGTCTGCTCCCGCCTTGCCGTGCGCCAGAACCCGGAAGCCACCAGCAAGAAACCGCGCCTCGTGCTGGACGGCGTCGACGACGTCATGACGCTACGCGAAGTAAAGCTCGACGGCCGTCACCTTGACGAGAGCGACTACGCTCTGACGCCTGAAAACCTCACAATCCGAAAAGTGCCCGAAGGCCCCTTTAGCCTTGAAATCAAAACCGAAGTGAACCCGGAAGCGAATACCGCGCTCTCCGGCCTTTATCGCGCAGGTGGCGTCTACTGTACCCAGTGCGAAGCCGAGGGCTTCCGCCGCATCACCTACTTCCTCGATCGCCCCGACATTCTGGCGACGTACACAGTTCGTATCGAGGCTGACGAAACAGAGGCCGCCGTCCTGCTCGCCAACGGCAACCCGACCGAACGCGGCAATCAAGCAGGGCGCCACTACGCCGTGTGGGAAGACCCGCACCCAAAACCTGCCTACCTATTCGCCCTCGTCGGCGGCAACCTGACTTCGATCGCGTCGGACTTCGAGACGATGTCTGGCCGCAAGGTGGATCTCAGGATTTACGTAGATCCTGGCAAAGAAGACCGTTGCGCCTGGGCAATGGACGCCCTCAAACGTTCGATGCGCTGGGACGAGCAACGCTTCGGGCGCGAATACGATCTCGACGTCTTCAACATCGTTGCCGTCTCCGCTTTCAACATGGGCGCCATGGAAAACAAGGGGCTCAACATTTTTAACGATCGGCTCGTTCTCGCTTCACCCGACACGGCCACTGACCAAGACTACCTGAGAATTGAATCGGTTATCGCCCACGAGTATTTCCACAACTGGACCGGCAACCGCATCACCTGCCGTGACTGGTTCCAACTGTGCCTCAAAGAAGGCCTGACGGTATTTCGCGACCAGGAGTTTACCGCTGACGAACGCGATGCCACCGTCGCCCGCATCTCCGACGTGCGCCAGTTGCGCGCCCTCCAGTTTCCCGAGGACGCCGGCCCCACCGCGCACCCTGTTCGCCCGGCGAGCTACATCGAGATCAACAACTTCTATACCGCGACCGTCTACGAAAAAGGCGCCGAGCTCGTACGCATGATCCACACCATCGCCACCCGGGAGGGATTCCGTGCCGGTATGGACCTTTATTTCGACCGCCACGATGGCGAGGCCGCAACCGTCGAACAGTTCATCTCCTGTTTCGAAGAAGCCGCCGGCATAGATCTCAGCCAATTCCAAACCTGGTACCATCAGGCCGGTACGCCCGAACTTGTTTGCCAGACCGAGTGGAAACCCAAAGCCGGATCGTTCGAACTGAAGATTGAGCAGGTTCTGCCGCCGACCCCCGGCGAGACCCGCAAGAAACCGCTGCACATTCCCCTCGCTATCGGCTTGGTCGACCATGACGGCAACGATTTGCCGATTTCCTTGACCGATGGCACAACCATCGACAACGGCGTTCTCGATTTAAGGAAACGCATCGAAAAG
>CAZWCL010000578.1:0-2124 GCA_964632265.1 uncultured Hyphomicrobiaceae bacterium
TGGTGGATCGGGTTCGGGTAAGACTACGCTCGCCCTCAGCCTGATAGAGCAATTGTTGTCGCGAGGTGTTCCGGCAGTTCTGATCGACCGTAAGGGTGATCTTGCAAGCTATGCGAACCCAGAAGTCTGGCTCGGCGAAGAGGGGGAAGCGGCGGAACGCATTGCAGAGCGCGAGAAACTCGCCGATTCCATCGATGTGGCGGTCTATACGCCGGGGCGTTCATCAGGACGGCCGATATCGATCACGCTGCTGCCTAACGGCATGAACGAATTGCCGGAGCATGAGCAGCAGTTGCTCGCCAACCTGTCATCGGCTGCTCTAGGTGACATGCTGCATCTCAAAAACTCGGCAACGCATCAAAAGCAATCCGGGACCCTGTCGGTGGCACTGCGTATCCTCGGGTCGCGGTCGTCGCACGAAGTTACGCTGTCAGATCTCATTACTTTTCTTGAGGATGAGGATGCGGAGCTGACCGATCTCACGCAACGGATGGACCCATCGGGCAAGATCCGCCGGGACCTCGTGGCCCAGCTCGATAGTCTCAGATTCCGCAACTCGGCGCTGTTTGAAGGCGGCGGTGAGAGCCTGCGGATGGACGCGCTGTTGGGGCTTGGCGATTACGCCCGCGAAGGGCGAACGCGGCTGTCCGTCATCTACACGGGCTTTCTTGGAGATAACGAGAACATTCTGTTCTGGGTCTCGCAATTCCTTTCGGAGGCGCTGCGCTTTTGCCAACGCAATCCGAACGACGAACTGCAGGCCGTCGTCATGTTCGACGAAGCTGACCTCTACATCCCGGCCAATTCCAAGCCTGCCACGGCCGAGCCTTTGCAAAGTCTGCTCAAACGGGCACGTTCGGCCGGCCTCGGCATGATGCTCGCCACGCAATCTCCCGGCGATCTTGACTACAAGTCGCGCGATCAGATTACGTCGTGGTTTATTGGCCGGGTGCGAGAAGACACGGCCTTGCGGAAACTGCGTGCCGCATTCCAAAGCGAGAGCGGGCTCGATGCGGCGTCGGTGTTACCAGGGCAGACGGTCGGCCAGTTCCATCTCGTCCAGGAGGGGCTCGTTCGCTCGATGCGCGCGCAGCGTTCGCTAATCCAGGCGGAGCAGGTGCCGTTCGACCGTATCGAGCAACTGGCAGGTGAAACCAAGGGGCAGGATGAAAAGCAGCTCAGATTATTCGATCACCGCTAGGGTGGTTCGGCGGCTCAATGGTCAATTTTCGATAATGGTTTGAATTGTCTTTAGTTTTGCGCTAATGCTCTTTGCCTTCATTTGATGCGAACTGTGACTTAATAGACTTTTGCACAGGTCATTGGTTGGACTTTCCTGCGGCACGTTTACCTGGCCGCTCGGCCGTGTACTTTTTGTTTGTGCTCGGAGGATGTGAGAGCGTCGTAGTAATCGCGTTGAATTGATGATGTGTGCGGGCGCGATGTATGTTGGGGTGCGTTATGCTGGCGAAACCAATTCTTATGATGCTCATGGCAGCCTTGGTGGCGCCTGCGGTTGGGGTTGGCCTATTTATAGTGGCCAATCTTTGACAGTTCGCCGTGGTATTGCGACCTCTGGGCAGACTTGGCAAATTGGGCCGGTCGTTCTTTCAGCGACACGATGAACATGAACGCCTTGGCATCGACGCATCCGCGCGTCATGCTTCCGTTCCTGCCATGCTGAAACACGTGCGCTCATGACACGAAAACTCATCGATGACTGCTTTCGTACCGATGTCCGCGACGGCGAACGCATGAGCCATGCGGATACGCTCTCTCTCATTCGTGATCGGGTCGGGACTGTCGTTGGTGATGGCGTGCTTGAAATCGGTGACGCCGCCGGCCGCGTCGCGGCGATTGATGTTCAGGCGCCGATCGATGTGCCCGGGCATACTAATAGCGCGGTTGATGGCTACGCCTTTTGCTTTGATCACTATGACGCGGCGGGTGGGCAAACCTTCGATGTGAGTGCGCGGATCGCTGCCGGGGTGGTCTCGGAGATCGATGTCGTTGAGGGGGACGCGGCACGCATTTTCACAGGTGGGGTGATGCCAGCCACGCTCGATACGGTCGTCATGCAGGAAGACTGCGACGTCCAGAAAAGCGGGGCGCGTGTGACAGTGC
>CAZWCL010000579.1:0-2121 GCA_964632265.1 uncultured Hyphomicrobiaceae bacterium
CCGGAACTTCACTTTCGCGATGATGTTCGGGGTACTTATCGGTACGTATTCGTCGATCTTTATCGCAGCGCCACTGTTGCAGTATCTCGGCGTCAAGCGGGACTGGTCAGGTGTCACCAAGGGGGCACCAACGCCGGCACCGCAGAGCTAGCGGCCAGCGCGCGGGGCTAGCACGCGGCAGGAGGGCGCGACAGGTCGGCGATGCACCGGCGATGCAGCATTTTGTCGACAGGGATGACGTGGCGGATACGACACCCAAATGGAGCGAGACGGGCGCTGCCTTTCCGGGGCGCGCGCCGATCGATGCTTATGGTAACGGCGGCTTTCGCTTTGCGGAAATGAGCCATCGCGGTTCGATTTTATGCCTGCCGAGCGGCATCTTTGCCTGGGATGTCGAAACCGCCGCGGCGCTTGATCTCACTGTCATGCAGCCAGTGCTCGATGCGCTCGAAATGCCGATGTTCCTTTTGCTGGGCACGGGCGCATCGCAGGTTTTCCCGCCAATCGAGGTGCGCCGTGCGTTTCTTGACGCCAATGTCGGTCTGGAGCCGATGGATACGGGCGCGGCTTGCCGGACATACAACGTGCTGCTCGGCGAAGGCCGGCCGGTGGCCGCCGCTCTGGTCGCGGTTCCATGAGGCGATAGCGCCGGGCCGCAAGGCTGCTTCAGCTTCCGACTTGAATGAGGGTGGTGCATGGCGACAGGTGGGACACTTTCGGGTGGCACGGCACCGGACGAGTTCCGCGAGCGCCTGAGGTTTTACGAATACGATCGCTATATCGCTGCCTTGCTGATGCCGCGGGCGGCGCGGGAGGCACTCATGTTGATCAGTGCCTTTGCGGCGGAATTGCGCCACATTCCGGTGACGGTGAGCGAGCCCATGCTGGGTGCGATCCGGCTGCAGTGGTGGCGGGATGTCGTCTCCGGCTGGAGTGGCCCGAAGTGGGATGAGGGCGCGGCCACCGGCCATCCGCTTGCGGATGCGCTGGCCGACGTGGTTACAAAGTATGGGCTGCCGGTTGGATTGTTGCAGGGCATGATCGATGCGACAGAAACCGAACTGAACCCGACGCCGCTCGGCGATGAAACGGATGTGGGTCAGGTGTTCGGTAAATGGGACGGGGCGGCGTTTGCGCTGTCGGCGCGCGTGCTCGGTGGCGGTATGAGCGTGGATCAGCGCCGCGCCGCCGGGGTGCATTACGGAGCCGCTCGGGCGGCAGCCGAGTTCGCCGCTCGATATGCCGCCGGGGTTCAAACTTATGTCGTTGCGGGCAGTCGGGACGCGTCGACGCTGGTTGCCATGAGCCGGGCTGCCGGGTCTGAACTCGACAAGATGCGCTCGGATCTCGATGCGCCGGCAAAAAGGGCGTTGCTGCCGATTGCCACAGTGCCCCGTTACGTGGCGTCGGCCGCCATGCCGCCGCAGCATTCCCGTGCCATTGAGCCGCCATCTCGGCTTGGCCGTGCCTCCGCCATCTTGTGGCGGCATTGGCGCGGTCGATTATGAGGGTGCCGGGATAGGTCAATCCGAGGGCAGGGTTCAAGTCTTATGAGGGACGCCGGATTAAAAGTGCGCGGGTATGTAACAGAGCGTGCGGCCGCTGTGGCGGTGCTTATACTAGTGCTAGTGCCCGCGGTGCTTGTTATCGCGGTTGCGCCGGCCAAGGCGCAGCAAGGTGCGGGTGAGCGGCAGCTTGCGTGGCGCGTGGTCAATCCGTTCCGGTTTTTCAATGATGCGCGGGACACCAAGCGGCATCTGCATGCCTACCGATGGCTGACGGCAGAAGAGCGGCGCACGCCCGTCCTCAGCATTGAGCGAAAGTTGGCGGCCAAGCAACCAGGTGGTTGGGCGGGCGATGTGTTCGAGACGACATGCTGGGACCGCGAACGCAACCGGCACAGGTGTCCGGACGGTTCCGATTATATCAATCCTCAACATCATCGTGTCGAGGTGCGCCTGGAGGGGAGTGATCTCGAAGTGGCTGCGGACGCGACGTGCGCGTGGCATGTCGAGACGGCGGTGAAGAGACCGCTTGGGGGGAAGGCGCCGCAAAAAGTCCGCCGTTTCGAGGCGCGGTGCTGGGAGGCGCAAATGTTTGAGGTGCCATATCCGGCGGGCA
>CAZWCL010000580.1:0-2110 GCA_964632265.1 uncultured Hyphomicrobiaceae bacterium
GGCAGGCGTTGGTCGCCGCGCCTTTCGGAAAAATGTTTCGTCACCAAGCATACGAGACCTACGTCGCGAAATGAACAGCCGATCTCGTAGGGCCTGGCCGTGTGAGGGACGGCAATTTGAGCGTCAACGAATTAAAAACCGTGTATGTGCTCGACAAATGAGGATGGTTTGTTGATCTGATAAGGTTGTAGCCTGACAAATATTCAACAAGACTGGTGCTGCGTTGCGAAAAAAGCGTCTCTTACTCACGGCGGCCGCCTTGGGTCTTTGCCTGATGGCTGGGCTGGCGCAAGCCAATGCCCGAAAAGGGTCCGAACTTACAATCGGCAGCCGCAGTTCGCTTGCTCATCTAGATCCGCATCGCAGCAACGAAACGTTTACCGTCGGCGTCTTATTGAACGTTTTCGAGGGACTTGTCCGGCGTGATGAAAACCTCGTGCTTCGGCCTGGTCTCGCAACCGCCTGGCGTCGCGTTACGCCGCGTCATTGGCGTTTCGAATTGCGACATGGTGTGCGCTTTCATGATGGCACGCCGTTCACGGCACGCGATGTTGTCTATTCGTTCGAACGGGCTGCCCGGCAGGAGATGGGGCAAAGTATTCGAATTCCGAAGGGCGCCCGTTTTACTGCGGTCGATCGTAATACTGTTGATGTCCGACTGAAGTCGCCGCGCCTGGCGCTGCCGGCGGATTGGGAAGCGGTAGGCATTGTTCGCCGTCCGGCGAAGGGCGCTCTTGATGAAAGCCGTAACAAGCCGGCTCATGTCGGGACCGGACCATACAGAATTGTGCGCCACGAAGGCGGCGCACGGACCCGATTTGCAATTAACCAAGACTGGTGGGGCTGGAAGGGCGAACCGCGGCGGGTTTTCGAACACGTTTCACTGGTGCCAGTGCGTAACGATGCGACCCGAACCGCTGCCTTCCTGGCAGGGACGTTCGATATGATCACGGCCGCACCGTTGCATGATATTGAGCGGATCAATCAAACGCCTGATGTCAGGGTGGAAATGCGACCCGACCTCAGGACCATTTTCCTAAATATGGATCAGATGAGGCCTCAGGCGATTGATGGGGGGCGTGCGAAGCGCAATCCGTTTCTCGATCTGCGGGTGCGTCGTGCGATTGATCACGCCATCGATCGAAAGAGTCTCAACCGGGTGATTATGCGGGGCTATGCAAGCGAGGCTCGAGCGCTGGTGTCACCGTATGTCGTGGATAAAATCAATTCGCTGGCGGTGCGTGCGTATGACCCTGAGAGAGCCCGTTCCTTGATGGCCAAGGCCGGCTACGGTGAAGGCTTCGAGACGACGATGGACTGCCCCAATGATCGCTATGTCAACGACGCCGCCTTGTGTCAGGCAATTAGCGTAATGCTGGCACGCATCGGGATAAAAGTGCATTTATCGACCATGCCGAAATCGCTCTACTTCGCGAAAGTGCTTTCGGGCGGGGATTATGCGAGTGCGTTCAATCTGCTTGGATGGACGCCGGGAGTAATTGATGGCCTGAGTGTGCTCGACCACGTGGCTCAGTGCCGCGACTCATCGGGGCATGGCGGGCGCTTTAATCTCGGCGGTTATTGCAATCCGGAGGTCGACAAACTCGCTGATTTGGCTCGGCTTGAAACCGATCTCGCGGCGCGTGAGAACTTGCTGTTGCGTGCTTTCGAACAGATTCAGCGCGATGCCGGTTTCATTGTGCTCCACCAGCAGACGATCGCGTGGGGTGTGAGCGCTCGAGCAGACGTGAAGATTCGTCCGGACAACCAACTGCGATTTGACCTGATCACCCGGACCGGCATGCCCCCCTCCCACCGCACGGCAACAACCCGGACACTGCTTCAAAGCGCGCCGACTGTTCGGTGAACATTACTTGTAAGCCGGGTATCCGACGCCACGGCAAGGACGCCGTTTTCAGCAAAATGAATGGTTCTTGACGACGCGTTCGGTCGAGGCGGGATGCGTCTTCAACTTTTCAGCGGGACGAATGGGGCGGCGGACAAGCTCGCCTCCGCAGTTTGGACACTTGCCCTTGGGCAGACGTGTCCTGGCGCGATTGGCGCAGAACGTGCACTCGTAAGAGCAAATCCTGGCGTCGTTCGAAGCCGG
>CAZWCL010000581.1:0-2104 GCA_964632265.1 uncultured Hyphomicrobiaceae bacterium
GACGACATCATGCGGATCGTCCTCGGCAACGTGCGCGTTCCCGACAAGGTGCGGGGCGACCTGCTGGCCCAACACACCGCAAACCTCACCGCCGCCTCGCGACTTGCCAAGATGTTCGCGGACTACGGCGGCGACACGGTGGAGAGCGCCTTCGAAACGATCCTGGCGCGATCTGAATCGGCGATGCGGGACATGCTCGCCAAGGTGCCAGCGGGCACGTATAGCTTCGAAGATTTCATGGACGATTACGGCCCCGGTACCGAACCGATCAAGATGGCCGTCGACATCACCTTCGATGGCAAAGGCGAGGTAGAATTCGATTTCTCACGCTCGTCGGATGCCGTGCCGGCTGCAATCAATTCCTACATCAATTACACACGTGCCTACGCCGTTTTTGCGATCAAGACTTTCTGTAACGCACTCGAGCCGCAGACTGAGGGCAGCATGCGGCCGATCAAACTTAATATCCGGGAGGGCTGCTTCTTCAATCCGAAATTTCCGGCGCCATCGGGCGGTCGGCCGATCCTGCAGATCCGGATATTCGACACGATCAATGGCGCCCTTGCCCAGGCCCTGCCCGAGCGCGCGATGGGAGCGTTCTCACATTGGTCGAACCCAAACATCGGCGGCATCGACGATCGAACGGGTCGGCCGTTCGTGATGTACGACGTGTCGTTGGCCGGCTACGGCGGCCAGCACGGGAAAGATGGAGTCGAGGGCATGAGTCCCGTGATGAACTGCTCGAACATTCCCGTCGAGGTTCACGAGACACATAATCCGGTACGAATCCATTGCTTCGAATTCATCGCCGACTCGGGCGGTGCGGGGCAGTGGCGCGGCGGTTGCGGCATCCGCAAGGACATTGAGGTTCTGAACTCAAGCGCAACGCTTTCCCACCTTGGTGACAGGCATGTGTTCGCGCCCTACGGCGTGTTTGGCGGTAAACCCGGCGCGCTGGCAGAGAGCATCCTCAATCCTGGCCGGAATGCTTCGAAACTTCATTCGAAGGAAACGCGGCCGGTCGAACGCGGCGATATCCTGAGTTTTCGCCTGTCAGGTGCCGGCGGGTACGGCCCGCCCGAAAAGCGAGACCCGCACGCGATCTCGGAAGACGTTGCGGATGGATATGTGAGCGCGGAGCAGGCCTTGCGCGATTACGGCTGGTCACCTGGTACGCAAGAACCAAGAGAGCCGAAACGCTGAGCCGAGGCAGACGATAAAAACACCGCTGCGATTGCTGCTGTTGAATTGGAAAGTCTGGAACATGGCCATCTGCGCCGCTCGGGGCTACCGTTTGTGAGCCCACAAAAGCCTATGCTGCCGGACGCGCGATTGAACGACTTAACAGGCTGTTAGGCTCACAGATTACCAGTTGCCCGGCTCGCTAATATTCAGCCGCGTGTGATTGGTCGTCTTGCGGCAGCTCTGCCAACTCTATGAATAAATTGCCGGTCCCTTTCGGGTCCAGGAAGATGATCCGGCTATTGCCGTGGCCGAGCCTGGGCTCGTCTTGCAGAAACGTCATCCCCTTGCCACGCAACTCGGCCACCGCGGCATCTATATCCTCGACTTCGAGGCAGATGTGAAACAGACCTTCACCGTGCTCGGCAATCCACTTGCTGGTGCCCGTGTCGGCACGATCTGACTCGAGCAACTCGATATATGTCTCGCCGATGGGAAACATCGCAAGGGTTGTGCCGTATTCCGGCAGATGCTCGTCGTATTCCATCTCGATCCCGAGCTTGTTCTCCAGAATGTCCCGCATGGCTTTAATGCTATTGACGGCGACAGCAATGTGCTCAATGCGCTTGATCTTCATCAGAAGGTTGTCCTCTGCACTGGCTCGGAAATTTATTCGACCATCAAGGCTCTTGACCCTGGTGATGTGGTGATGCCTCGCTATTGAGCAATTGGCCTAATATCCGCACCACGCCCACGCTACAGCCTTCTACGCCTCACGACACGCTGCAATCAGATAGGTGAATTGCCCGTCAATATGCAGGTAATCTGGTCTGCGACCTTGGAATTCGGCCATTGATATGATCGCTTGAATGCAGGCTGACTAGGCCATGCTCGGGCGATTGCTGGGGTGTCCGGCAACGAG
>CAZWCL010000582.1:0-2092 GCA_964632265.1 uncultured Hyphomicrobiaceae bacterium
GTGTGACGTCGCCATCGCGATACACAAGCGGCGCCAAGCCCTCTATTCTGTGTCGATTGAGGGCTTGGCGCCGCTTGTGTATCGCGATGGCGACGTCACACGAACGTCCCTGCGATATCACTTACAAGTCTTGCGAAACTGACAAAACCGGCGAACGATAGGGCTGGGGCGATCAGAATTAAATCTGGCGGCCCGCTCATTGTTTGCCGGGGCCGCGCTCCAAATCACACCCTCGATACCATCCGGCTCTAGCGCGCACTACGATTGCGGGGAAGCATAGAACGGGAGCCGGTTCACATGACCCACGCATTTCAAGGCCTGCGCATTCTCGATTTTTCCCAGGTCCTCGCGGGGCCGGCATGCACGAGCTACTTCGCGATGCTTGGTGCGGACGTTATAAAGATCGAAAACCCGGCGTCAGGTGACCAGTTTCGCAACCTAATGAAGACTGATCGGTTCGCCGAATTCGGCATGTCGCCGGGGTTTATGGCGCTCAATTTCGGCAAGCGGTCGCTGGCGATCGATCTCAAGAAGCCGGAGGCGCGGGATGTCATTTTCCGACTTATCGAGACGGCTGACGTGATTGTGGAGAATTTTCGGGCCGGCGTGATCGATAATCTCGGGTTTGGATATGACGCGGTGCGTAAGGTGAAACCGGATATCGTCTATTGTTCGGTGTCGGGATACGGACAGGAGGGGCCGAAGGCAGGCGCGCCGGCCTATGATGGTGCGATCCAGGCCTCGTCGGGGATGATGTCGGTAACCGGGCATCCTGAGACTGGGCCGACGCGGGCGGGATATACGGTGGTTGATATGTCGACTGCGCTGACCGCGGCGTTCGCCATCTCTTCGGCGCTTTACCGGCGGCGGGAAACCGGCGAGGGGCAGCGCGTCGATGTCGCGATGCTGGATACTGCGATGTGGATGATGTCGCCGCTTCTGGCAAACTTTCTGGTCGGGGCCGAAGCGTTCGGTCTCAAGGGCAATAACTCACCGGCTATGACGCCAACCTCGAATGTCTTCCAGGCGTCCGACGGCTACTTGCAGATTACCGGTCTGACCGACCAGCACGCTGCCGGGATCGTGGCGGCGTTGGAGCTGGATGCTAAAGCCGATCCACGCCTTGCCAGCTATGAGGCAATGTGCGCGCATCATGATGCGGTGAAATCCATTTTTACGGAAATAATCCGTCGCAAGCCGGTAGCGTATTGGTTAGCCGAGTTCTCTACGAGAAAGGTGCCGCATTCGCTAATCCGCGATTTTGCCGGCGTAACGTCAGATCCGCAGCTCGAGCATCGCGGCATTATCCGCGATGTGCCGGTACCGAATTCCGGAAACGCCAAGTCGGCGACGGTGCCTTTGATTGGTGCTGCGTTTATCGCAGATGCGGACGGACCTGATGCATTCGGCCCGCCACCGGTGTTGGGCGAACATGGAGCGGCGATCCTCGGTGAAGCTGGCTTTAGCGCGGATGAGATTGCCACGTTGAGGGAGGCCGGTGTTCTCGGGGAACCAGCGGGTTAACTGGCTGGGGGGCCGGCGGAGTCGAGATTGCTGCCTGAATGCGGCTAATCGTGTGCTGTTGCAGATGTTCGGCTGCGGCGTGCGCACCACCCGCCCGCTTGGCGGTTTCTTTTTCGACGCCGATCCTGTCGTCACATTATTTCGACGCCATGGCACCGAGATCCGTGATCTGGATCAGGCAAGGGCCATGATGATGAACTGGCCATGACGATGACAAGGCGTGTCATGACCGCCCGACAGGCCGGTGACTAACGGCCCTTATAAACCGGCTTGCGCTTTTCAGCGAAAGAAGCCTGGCCTTCGACCCAATCCTCGCTGTTGTTGATGTCTTCGACCTGGACGCGGGCAATGGCGGCGTGTTCGGTTGGGCCTTTCGGCAGCGTTTCATGGACAAAACGCTTGAGCATGCGGGACGGCATCGGGGCCGTCTCGGCGATGCGCCGCGCCCAGTCCATTGCTGTCGGCATCAACTCGTCACGCGACACGACTTTATTAACGTAACCGACCTCGTAGGCGCGTTGGACATCCATGTTGTCGCCAACGAGTAGCAACTCCATCGCGATCTTGT
>CAZWCL010000583.1:0-2090 GCA_964632265.1 uncultured Hyphomicrobiaceae bacterium
AACTATCCGCTGGGACCGCTCGAGTTGGTCGAAGACCTCGGCACGGAGAACTGTCTCGAGATCATGGAACGGCTGTTCGACATCACCGGCGAGGACCGCTATCGGCCGACGATGTGGCTGACGCGCCGGGCACTGCTAGAGTTGCCTATCCATACACCAGCCTGACGCTCCGTCGCCTGGCGCCCAGGAGACTGAACCCCATCGACTGAAGCCCGGGCGCGTCCCGCAACTACTGCAAGGAGTAACCACCATGACCGATCGGTGGAAGAAGCGCCCGGAAGGCTCCAACTGGGGCGATTTTGGGCCGGACGACCAGATCGGACGGCTTAATCTCCTGACGCCTGAAAAGGTTCGCCAGGGTGTCGCCGAGGTCCAGGAGGGGCGAACGTTCTGCCTCTCGATGCCCCTCGATCTTCCAGGGGGAAACGGTCTCAATCCGGCTCGTCATCCACCGCGGCGCTACGCGACGGCGACGCCCGACGGCGTGGCACGCTACCTGCTGCCGGTCTCAAAGGCTGTCGGAAACGATGAACTCACCGACGTCGTCAATGACGACCGGGTCCTCATCCATACACAATATTCGACGCAGTGGGATGCGCTTTCCCATGTCGGATCGATGTTCGACGCCGATGACGATGGTGTCGATGAAATGGTCTTCTACAACGGCTGGCGAGGTGGTGAGCATATTATCGCTGGCGACAACTGTTCTGACTGCGGCGCCGAAGTCAGTGGCGTCGAAGCCAAACGCCTTGGCATAGAAAATATGGCGGAGACGTGCGTTCAAGGCCGCGCCGTCCTTATCGATCTCCATGCAATCTGCGGCGATGAGAAGGTCAATGCCGACTTTTCCGTGCTTGAAAAGGCTATGACGGACCAGAACGTCACGGTCGAAAAAGGTGACATGGTCTGCCTGCACACGGGCTTTACCCGGCGCATTCTCGAAGCTGCCGGAAATCCGACGCAGGAGATGCTGCATGATTCCTGCGCCGCTCTCGAAGGCCGCGATCCTCGACTGCTCGAGTGGGTCGCCGACAGCGGCCTCGCCGTGTTGATCGCCGACAACTACGCCGTCGAACGCGCACCGAGCGAAATCGGCGAAGGCCGCCGCGCCAACCTGCCCCTCCACGAGCTGTGTCTCTTCAAACTCGGCATCCATCTTGGTGAAATCTGGTGGCTCGGCGATCTCAATGATTACATGCGAACGAACAACCGCTCCCGCTTTCTGCTGACCGCGCCGCCGCTACGCCTGCCCGGCTCCGTCGGCTCACCGGCGACCCCGGTCGCAACCGTCTGATCCCTGCCAGCCTTGAAAGATTGAACCTGTGACGACCCTCGACGATCTGCTCTCGCCCCGCTCCGTTGCGCTTGTCGGCGCCTCCGACAACCCTAGCCGTATCGGCGGCCGACCGCTCGCGTTCTTCAAGAACCTCGGCTACGAGGGCAAGATTTATCCGGTCAATCCAAACCGGGACAAAGTCCAGGGCATCGACGCCGTGCCGACGCTGGGTGATATATCAGGTGACGTTGATTTTGTTCTGGTTGCCGTGCCGGCGGCCGGTGTGGTCGATGTGGTCCGTCAGGCGGTCAAGAAAAAAGCCAAGACGGTAATGATCTTCTCGTCGGGGTTCGGCGAGATGAACGAAGACGGTCAGGCGATGCAAGACGAGATGACCCGTCTGGCGCGTGAAAGCGGTGTGCGCATCATCGGGCCTAACTGCCTTGGCGTGTTCAATTCGGCAATCAATTTTTATCCGACGTTCACAAGCACGATCGAGCGGCGCCAACCGAAACCGGGCGGCCACGCGATCGCGAGTCAGTCCGGTGCCTACGGCAGCCACATATTCTACCTCGCCGACCAGCGCGGTCTGGAGATGACTTACTGGATTACCACCGGCAACGAGGCCGACGTGCATGTCGCTGAAGCCATAAAGCTGCTCGCAGAAAAAGAAGACGTCCACACAATCTGCGCCTACGCCGAGAGCATCAAAGACGGCGATACGCTGATCGAAGGTCTTGAGATCGCGCGGGCAAACCGCAAGCCCGTCGTGATGATGAAGGTCGGGCGGTCTGCGGTCGGCGCAGAAGCGGCG
>CAZWCL010000584.1:0-2077 GCA_964632265.1 uncultured Hyphomicrobiaceae bacterium
TTCGGCGTCGTTCCATGTCCGCCCCATTAGGTCGAACACCCTTTCAGGACCTTCGACCCAGATTGAATCGGAGTTGTGGATAAGGAACGGACCATCCCCGAGAAGTGGTAGAGCACGCTTGACGCCGCCGCCAGTGTCGAGGAGTTCATCACGCTCATCTGAAATCCTGATCTCGGGTCGCTCGCGCATCGCAAGCGCGGCTTCGATCTGGTCGCCCATATAATGCACGTTCACCACCGCCCGCTCGATGCCTGCGGCAGCAAGCCGGTCCAGAACGCGGTCGAGAAGTGTGCGGCCCAGCACGGGCACCAACGGCTTGGGCATATCGGCAGTCAATGGACGCATACGCTTGCCCAGACCGGCAGCCAGAACCATCGCCGACGTCAGCGCCGGTCGTACCCCGGCGCGCTCATCATCAGTCATTCGTGTCCATCCATGGCGGTTGCATCGTCATCGGCAAGTTTCAAGTGCGTACGGTACCATGCCCCAAGGCGTTCAAGCCCTTGCGCCTCGACGCACCAACCGAGGTAACGCCTTATGCGCGGCAGATGCCGCAAATACTGGTGCTTCCCATCGCGATGTGAAAGCCGTGCGAAGATACCCAGAATTTTTGTATTTCGTTGCGCCCCAAGGATCGCCGCCGCCCGACGAAAGCCTGGTTCATCAAAACCGGAGTGATCCACCGCCGCCGCCTGTGCGCAATAACGGGCGAGAAGCGCGTCGTGAAGGTGGCGTGGCACATCAAGGCGGGCATCGAGCGCCAGGGAAACGAGATCATATGCAGCATGTCCGATCTGAGCGTCCTGAAAATCGATAACGCCAACCCGCGCGACGCCTTGCCGGCCCGCCTGCCAGATCAGATTAGGCGAATGAAAATCGCGAAGTACCCAGCTTCGGTGCTCCGGCACGGCATCATCCATCGGGTCTATCGAGGGATCGGCGGCGACCTCCGTGATCAGCGGCTGCCAGACGGTGTCAAATTCGGTCGCGACATCCCGCGCCATCTCCCCGCCCATGATCTTCGGCCAGTACCAGTCTTTGAAGAGCGCGAGTTCGGCTTCGAGGACGACCTTGTCGTAGAACGGCATCTCATACCGCAACCGCCATCGCGGCGCCTCAAGGACGAAGGCAGGGCGGTGCATCCTGAGATGGGCGAGCACATCGACAGCCGCCTCCCACAAGGTTGCCTGGGGAACGCCGTTGTCGATGGCATGGGCAAAAACCGATGGTCCGAGATCCTCGATCAGCGCCAATCCGAGATCTTGATCGAAGTTATATATTTCCGGTGCGGCAAGTCCGGCGTTGCGCAAGGCCTCCGCAATCACGACGAACGGCTGCGCATCTTCGGCCAGGTGCGCAATCTGGCTGTAGGTCAGCCCTTCTTTGATGACCGGGCCGTCAGACATGCGCGGCATGTCCATCAAGAGCTTTTGCGCGCCGCCGCCTCGAAGCGTGGCATAACTCCGTGCCGATGCATCGCCTTCAAGATGCGCCAGCCGGACATCGGCCAACTCTCGATCGCCGAACGTCTCGTGGATGAACTCATATCGCGCCTTGAGGCGCTCGAGACGCGGTGCCATCTCGCCGCTCGCCCGGAACTTGAGGCGCCGGCTCTCCGCCTCCTCCGCGGCACCGGACGCAGCAGCCTCCCGGTCGTCGATCTCGATGTCCAGGCGCCGGCAAGGCAACCAGTCCCCAGCCCGGTCGGGCCATTCGATCAGCGTCAGCGCTTCCGACCGCTCATCCTCGAAATCAAGCTCCAAAAGCTCTTCGGGATCACTCAGCCGGTAGAGATCGAAATGACGAACCGGAAAGCGGGGCGTGTCGTAGGTCTGAACTAGCGTGAAAGTAGGGCTCGGAACCTCAGCGTCATCATCGCCCGACAGCGCGCGAATGATATAGCGCGACAGCGTCGTTTTACCGACACCGAGATCGCCGTGAAGCGCGATGGCGTCACCAGCCCTGACGGTTGCCGCGACCACCTCGCCAATAAGGCGCATCCGAACTTCGGATACGGCCACCATTTCCCAGGCAACTGCCATTTATGCCGCCTTTCCGGTCTTTGCCCGCGCCGATG
>CAZWCL010000585.1:0-2073 GCA_964632265.1 uncultured Hyphomicrobiaceae bacterium
GGCTCGCGACGCCTGGCGCTTTTTCGCATCCGGGCAGGAAGCTGGTGCCGTCCGATGTGGACCTATCGGACAAGCCAGCGCATCCGAGGCGAAAAAACGTGGCGTCGTAGAGGTATGCGGCGAAATTGGCCGCTCACAAGGTGCGTCCGTCGCAGATGTGGTGGATCCCACATCAAGGCAGCGCAACGAAGCTGAGCGGTCAATTTCGTCTCGCATCGCGACCTCGCTGAGTTCTTTGACAGCCTGCTAGGGAGACGCGAGGCACGGGGCTATCTGGAACCTCATTCAATTTCCAACGTTCATCCGAAAGAGAGCCGCAAGCCACGGCTACCGGAAAACGAAGGAGATGGTCATGGACATCAAACGGATAAGCCTGAGCGTCGCGACCGCTGCACTTGTCGCAGCCGCCCCGCTCGCGTTCCCGGCTGCGGCGCAAGACGCGTCCCAGAACGCGACTGAAGACACAGGTCAGAAGGCGGGCCAGACCGCAGGCCAGAAGAACAAAGCTGCCACGACGGCGCAGACGGACACCCAAGTGAGCAACGCCGATCCAGCGGTGATCCTGGATATCAACGCTGTCTACGCCAACGGCATCAGTGCACGGTCACTCTACTACGATACCGACGTCGCCGGCCCGGACGATAGCGACATTGGCAGCGTCGAGAACGTCATTTTCGACGACGAGGGCAAAGTTGCCGGTCTGATCGTTGAGGTTGGCGGATTTTGGGATATTGGCGACCAGCATCTCTTTGTGCCGTGGGAGCAGATCGAGTTGATGGGCGGAGGCGCCGAGATGAAGGTCAAGATCCCCGTCACAGAAGAGACCGCCGAAGACTACACGTTCAGCGAAAGCGGCTTGTACAAGTCTTCCGCCCAGTCATTGCGCGATGTGAATTTGGATTGGTACACCGTTGGTCCGAAATTGTGGCGGGTCAGCGAAGTAATCGGCGACTATGCCTACCTCTCCGACCGACAAGGTTATGGCTTCATACGTGATGTGATCATATCGCCTGAGGGCGACGTTCGAGCCGTCATCATCAACGCTCAAAGCACCTATGGAGGCGGCTACCGTGCGTTTCCCTACCGTGGCACAAGATACACGATGGGACCGTACTACAGCACCGGCTATTCGGCGTCTCAGGTCATGGCGCTCCCGGAATTCGATTACGAGCGGCTCGCGCAGCAGAACAACTAGCGCCAGCCAGCGTTTTGCCGACCTGGCGGTAAAGCTTGGCCGGAAGCGCAGCGGCGGTCTCTGACCGCCGCACCCACGTCGCCCGCCACTGTGAGCGAAAACAGCTTGGACTAGAAGCGGATATAGCCGCCATCTATCTGCATGAGTTGGCCGGTATGGTAGGCCGATGCATTGCTTGCGAGATAGACGGCAAGGCCGCCGAAGTCTGCAGGTTTGCCCCAGCGGCGGACGGGGATGCGCTTGCCGGCTGAGGCGCTGAATTTCTCGTTCGCCATCAGATTTTCCGTCATATCGGTTTCGATCCACCCCGGCAGGATGGCATTGGCGGTAATCCCGTGGCGCGCGTATTCGACAGCGAGCGCGAAGGTCATGGCGTTGAGCGCACCCTTGCTGGCCGCATAATGCTCATTGCGCGCCGGCCCCGAGACTGACGCTAGGCTCGAGACGGCAACGAGACGACCGCCAGGTTCGCCCGCTTCCGCGCGCGACATCATGTGCGCGATGGCGGCCTGATAGGTGTTGAAAGTGCCCTCTACGTTGACCGACATGACGCGCCGCCACTCATCGATCGAAATGTCGAGGAAGGACGCCGGCCCGCGGCCCGTGACGCCGGCATTGGCGAAACAGGCGTCAAGGCGTCCGAATTTTTCGAGCACACCGCCCATAGCTTCATCAACCGACGAACGCTCCGCCACATTGCATTGAAAGGCGGCCGCGTCGATGCCCTGTCCCGTCAGGTGAGAGAGCGCCGAGCTATTTTTTTCCTCGCGCGTTCCCCAGATCGCAACCTTTGCCCCGGCCTGCCCGAGCGCTTCCGCCATGCCGAGCCCGATGCCGCCATTACCGCCGGTGACCAGAGCCACCTTGCCCGTCAGATC
>CAZWCL010000586.1:0-2073 GCA_964632265.1 uncultured Hyphomicrobiaceae bacterium
AACGGCGGCGCGGGTCTTCATGGGGCGTCTCCTGGTCGTTGTTCAGCGCTGTTCGGCGTTCCTCTAGGTGATCGCCTGTTCTGGGCTCATGATCAAGTCTCGGGGGGCGAGATCGCCGCCGAGGCCCAACGCTGCCACCTTCACACTTGGTTAGCGAATGGTTGTCTTTTCAGCTCTTTGATTTTCATGATTGTTTTCCGTGTGGGCCGTCTTTGGCCGCTCTAATGATTTTTCTTCGCCAGCGCGCTTATCGCTCGTCAACCTTGGCATGATATTCGAATTCATCATGGCGCCGTTGACCGATGCGGCATCAAAAAGTGCGCACGGGCCGGCGCACCAAAGGGAAGAAGGTCGAATTGTCCAGCAATAGTCCAGCTGACACGCCGGCTGTATCAAATGACAGCAGTAATGACACAAATCGACCGGCGTGGCGGATTGCCCGTATGCTGCGTCGATTGTCACGCTATGGCGGCGCGCGCGATGCCTTGGTCCATATGCTGTCGAAATTGGATCCGACCAAACAGCGTGCAATTACGGCGCTTGCTATTCGCGTTGTTGGCGCGGGGCTGGCTTATCTCATGCAGATCCTGCTGGCTCGATGGATGGGTTTGGCCGAATACGGCGTCTTCGTCGGCGTCTGGGTCTGGTTACTGGTTCTCGGTGGCATCGCGCCGCTCGGGCTCAACATTACCGTTATCGGCCTACTTTCGACTTTTCATGAGCGTGCGGACCATGCCCAGAGCCGGGGTCTCATGGCGACAAGTATTCTCGTGCCTTCGGCTGCCGGGCTGGTCATTGGCGGCTCAGGCTGGCTGACGCTCTGGCTGGTGCCTTCGATCGTCTCCGACCCTTACCTCGTGCCAATCTTGCTTTCACTAGTGTGCGTTCCGTTGCTGGCACTCTGCGATGTCAATGAAGGTATCGCGCGGGCGCATGGCTGGATGAACACGGCGCTGCTGCCGACCTATTTGCTGCGTCCGGCCTTGCTGATTGTTGGCACATTCACCGCGGTTCAATGGGGCATGACGGTCGACGCACGATTGGTCATGTCGGTCGCAATCGGGGCATGTCTGCTGACGGTCCTCGCCCAAGGGGTTGTTTTGACCTGTCGTTTGCGGCGCCCTGATAATCGACGGCAGGTTGCCGGGTCGCCCCTGATCTGGATCGTTGCTTCGTTGCCGATCGTCTTTGCGCAAACGTTTGAACTGATCACCCAGAACTTCGATATGATTGCCGTGTCGTACTTTCTCGGACCGGAAAGCGCCGGGGTCTATTTCGCGGCTTTGAAGACCATCACGTTGTTGACCTACGTCAATTTCGCCGTTGGGGCTGCAACGGCCAATCGTGTCGCGGCTCTTCATGCCTTGGAAAGTTCTAAGGACCTGAGATCGGTCATGGGTGGAGCCGTCAACCTCGCTTTCTGGCCGACGTTGATCGGAGCTGGAGTTCTCGTCAGCATTGCACCATGGCTGTTGTCGTTTTTCGGTGAGGACTTTGCCAGTCAGTCGGGCCTGGCCGCCGTGCTTGCCATCGGCTTTGTGGCAAAGAGCGCTGTAGGTCCGGCCGAGCTTTATCTCAATGTGCTTGGGCAACAACGGATATGCGCGGTCGTGCTCATGTTGGCGGCCGCGCTCAACATGGCATTGAATATTGTGCTCATCCCGGTTTACGGGTTGATGGGAGCTGCGATCGCGACGGCGACAGCGCTGGTGTTACTATCCATCGCGCTTTTTCTGGTGACTTGGGCACGCATCGGCGTCGTGCTGAGGCCGAGCGTGCCGCTGACGACGGTGCGCGCCTTGATGTCGCGCGCGTAGCCGCTCTATTGCGCTGGGTGGTGCGTGCGCGAACGGTGCCGGCCGGTTCAGCCGAGGCCGGAGCGCAGCAGGTCGTGAATGTGGACGATGCCCACCGGTTTGGACTTTTCGACGACGAACAAGGCTGTAATCCTGGACGCGTTGAGCTGCTCCAGTGCAGCGGATGCCAGGAGGTCAGGCCGGACAGTCTTCGGTTTTTTGGTCATGATCCGGTCCGTCGTCAGCGACAAAAGGTCAGCGCCCATGTGGCGGCGCA
>CAZWCL010000587.1:0-2073 GCA_964632265.1 uncultured Hyphomicrobiaceae bacterium
TTATATCGACGTCCTGCGTGATGTAGGCCGGCACTTCTCCGTCAACCGCATGCTCTCCTTCGATTCGGCCCGGCTGCGCCTCGAACGTGAGCAGGAACTATCGTTTATCGAATTCAACTACATGCTGCTGCAGTCCTACGATTTCGTCGAACTGGCGCGACGTCATGGTTGCCGTGCTCAAATGGGCGGTTCAGACCAGTGGGGCAATATCGTAATGGGGATCGACCTCGGTCGCCGGATGGGCACCGAGCAACTATTTGCGCTTACCTGTCCGCTTCTCACGACATCATCGGGCGCAAAGATGGGCAAGACCGCCGCTGGAGCCGTCTGGCTTAATGCCGATCACCTCGCGGCCTATGATTACTGGCAGTTCTGGCGCAACACGGAAGACGCCGACGTCAGCCGCTTCCTGAAACTCTTTACGACATTGCCGCTCGAGGAAATCGCAAAACTGGCCAAGCTTGCCGGCGCCGAGATCAATGTCGCGAAGAAAGTCCTGGCCACTGAGGCGACCGCGCTTATTCATGGGCGCGATGCAGCCGAGGAGGCCGCCCGGACGGCCGAGCAGGCATTCGAGCAAGGCCAGACTGCGGCCGGGCTGCCCACCGTCGAGATTTCACGCGCTGATCTCGACGTCGGTGTCGGCGTCTTAACCGCTTTCGTCATTGCGGGGCTCGCGGCGTCAAACGGCGAGGCACGGCGCCTTGTTAAAGGGGGGGCGCTGCGGATCAACGACGAAGCGGTAGCCGACGAACGCGGAACCATCAGTTCCGCAGCCCTTGATAAGGCAGGCGTGATCAAGCTTTCGATGGGCAAAAAACGCCATATCCTGTTGCGGCCGACAGACGATTGATCGGTTCGCTGAGACCGCACGCTTTGAAGCGGCGCTGCCCTCAACCTACTGCTCGCCGAAGACGCCGCGCCGCCATTTGGTGGCGCCGCTATCGTTCGGCTGGGAGGGAGGGCGCGCCAAGCCACCCGCGCGCTCATCGGCAGTGGCGCGTTCCTGGTCGCGGCCTTGGTCCGAGGTCGAGGCCCGCGGTGTGACCTCGAGCGAGGGGCTCGACAACTGGAAGATCTCACGGAAGATACCCGGCGCCATGAGCGAAAGAGGATTAACCAGAACCTCAGGATTCGCCATGCCACCGCGTACGGCAAATTTCATACCGAGGACGCCTTCGCCACGCGGTCCGGCGAGAATCTGTCCAATGCCCGGCAGCACACCGAGCGCGGCATTGAGGCCCTGTAATGGTACGTAGGTGCCAGACAGGTCCACCGTGCGATTGCTGAAGTCGGCTTTGCCCTGAATGGTCGCACCCACGACCGGCCCGCGCAGTTCGGCGCCCTGCAACACGAACTGCCCGTTGCCAATGAAAAACGGCGCGCGCATCCAATCGAAGTCGAGCGCCTGGCCGCCGCCGCTGTGCGCGTTGCTGGCGCGGCGACGAACGCCGCCACGGGGGGCCTGCGCCATTTCGTTGACGACGCCATCATCGAGCACTCGGAAACGGCGCACCACGAGCACGCCGTTCTTTTCAGCGGCGCCCTGTCCATCAAGGTTCACGGCAATCTCGAAGCGGCCGTTCTGCATGTTCGGGTAGAAGCCGGCCAGGCGGAAGGCATTCCCGGCGTTGTTGCTCACCGCCTGTAACTCGCGGCGGCCGCGCACGCTGGGCACGACCCCCGCCTTGAGCCGACCGCCGGACGACAGCAATCCGGTGAGATCCATCGCCTGGATTTTACCTTGCCGCTTCGATAGCGAGAGGCGCACTTCCGTGAGGTTGGTGTTCCAGTATCCCAGCACGGTATCGATCTCGGCCTGCAGATCGACGCCCATCTGCTTGCGGGCCGGAACCATATTGGCGCGCTGGATGCGTCCAGCCTGGAACAGCGAACGGAATAAGGAGCGGCCTTCGAAAGTCTGACCTTTGACGAAGACCCGCCAAATGTCGCTCTTGTCGAGTTCGCCGCGCACCGTGAGACGCGTCACCCGGTCAATTGAAAACAAGGGCAGGTTGAAGGCGGCCAATTTGTAGGCCTTGTTGATCATCGCCCGGCCACGAATGGCAATGC
>CAZWCL010000588.1:0-2059 GCA_964632265.1 uncultured Hyphomicrobiaceae bacterium
TAATGGAGTAGCAGGTACACTAATGGAGTAGCAGGTACACTAATGGAGTAGCAGGCTGTTGAAGAACTCAGTGAGGGTCCACATCGGACTGCACCAGCTTCCTGCCCGCATGCGAAAAAGCGCCAGGCGTCGCGAGCCACATGAGTTCTTCAACAGCCTGCTCATCATTTTTTCCGGTTTAGCCGGCGCCGGACCCGGTTACGAACGGTCTGCAACTAAACCGGAACTGATCTGAAAACTGTGCCTGTCCGACTTTGTTCCTGGCTCCATCACGACATGCTGAAGACCCCGAAGCTTGCGGGGAAAGACCATCCTCGCCATTGTCGCGCTCGCAATTAAGCACGCAGCTGCGCGCAGTATAACAGGAGCACGAAATGATCCGCACGACAGTCGCTTTAACGCTGGGCACGGCCATTTTGGTCGGTGCGCTGACGGCGCACCCGGGCCTCGCCATGGACGGCACGGTTGTCAAAAAGGATGGGGCGGATCTGGCAAAAGCGCGAGCGCTCATAAAGGACGAGAAGTGGGACGCAGCTCTGACTGAGCTGAAGCGTCTCGAAAACACGATCAAGACGGATTCCAACGTCTACAATCTTTTGGGCTTCGCCTCGCGCAAGAACGGCGCATTCGAAACCTCATACGGGTTTTATCAAAAAGCTTTGTCGCTCAATCCGGAAAACAAGAGTGCGCGTGAATACCTTGGCGAGCTTCATATCCAGCGCGGCGAAATGGACAAGGCAAGAGAACAGGCGGCCATCCTCGCCAAGCTCTGCCCCGAGGGATGCGAGGAACGCGCCGATCTCGACGAGGCGTTGGCCGAAGCAGAGAAGAAATAGCGCGAGGATTACCGCGGCCGCGTGAATTGATCAGCCGCCCTGACGGCTTTCAGGCCGGCTGCGCCGGATTACCAATCCATGTAGAACCCGGTTTTGTGCGCCCCCCCTTCATGAGGAACGCGTCGGCTCCGAGCACCGAGTCCTCGGACATTTTCACCCCGTAGTGCACAAAGCCCTGCGGACCGATGGTGCAACGATCACCGATATTTATCAGATCGGACTTGAAAAGGCCGTCTTCGAGCGAATGCCCCTGGATCGAGGCATTGCTGTTGATGCAGCAGTCGTCACCGATGGTGACGAGCGACTTTTCTGGAATGGTCCCACCATCATCAAACAAACCGCGACCGACCTTCAGACCAAGCAGGCGTAGAAGCACCGGCCGCCATGGCGTCCCCTTCAGGGCGTTCTTCAAAAGCGTCTCTTCGAGCTTCCAGTGACGTTCCACCCACCAGAAATAGGGCTCGTGGATTGTGCAGGACGTCGGTTTCAACTTGATGCCCAGGATGCTGACACGCTCGACAAAAACGCCATGCGCCAGCACGTATGCGGGCGCGGCGATGCTGGCAACCAGGATCGCCGACAGGGTGGGAAGCGCGGCAAAAACCGCATAGCCAATCAACGCAAGCCCGGCGACAAGCGCCCATTGCGAGGCGAGGTGCAACAGCGCGGTTCGAAGGTTGAAGCGGTTTTTGGCCGCAAGCCGCGCCCGTGCCTCAGGCGTTGCCGGAACCGGGTTGAAGCGCCGACCGTTGACGGTCTCTCGCGGGATCTCGAAGGCCGGCGAGCCGAGCAACCCGGTGTCTTCGCGCACCTTGCCGTCGACAGGCACCATAACTTTGGACGCCAGCAGACAGTTGGCACCGATCCGCGCCTCCGGCGGAAAGACGACGGCATTTCCAATGAACGAGTTGACACCGACGGAGGCCGGCATCAATCGGAAAGCGCCGTGGCCGATCTCGAGATTGATGATCATGAGGCCGTCCGACACCATGGTACCGCAACCGAAGGTAAGATCAGCCGCAGATTCGTAGGCCATTGCAGTCCCGAAGTTCGAACCTGTCTGCTTAAGATCGGGTTGCCGGACACCGAGCCATCGCAAGTAATGAACGATACCCGAACTGTCGCCGAACAGCAGTTGGAACGGCACTGAATAGCTGGCACCGGCAAGCAGCGTCGCGACAACATGATGAAAGCCGTAGAGGGGATGGACCTTGCCGGGCGTG
>CAZWCL010000589.1:0-2048 GCA_964632265.1 uncultured Hyphomicrobiaceae bacterium
GACGAGTTCGCGGGTATCGACCATCTTCTCGGCGTCGGTCTTATCATCGAGCGTGGAGTAGGCGAGCAGGTCGGTGACCATATGCGAGAGGCGCTGCGATTGCTGGCGCAGCTCGTCCAGCGAATCGAGCTGACTGACCTGGATGACGCCGGCGTCGTCGTTGGCGAGCGAGGCTTCAATGTCCTCGGCGGCGTACCTCAGCGCGCGCATCGGAGCTTTCAGGTCATGGCTGATGCGCCGGGTGAAGCTTGCAAGATCGGCGTTGGTTCGCCGGAGCGCCTCGTTCGCGGTTTCGATTGCGGCCGCCTGATCAGCGATCTGGGCTTTCAGGCGATAGTTGTCACGAAGGCTTTGCTCGCGTTCAACGACAATGTTGTCGAAAGCATGGGTCGGCGTAATAAGAACCAGAAAGATGCGGCGCCGAGGCTCGAAAACAACGGCATAATCGTTTCTGACGCCCACGCCATGGTGATCGCGCGAGGCGACGTTCGCGAGCACGAAGCGCTCCCCGGGAGTTTCTTTCAGGGCCAAAAGATCCGGCCCGCAACCCGTCAATACCGGCAAGGCCTCTATCAGGTCAGTGCCGATCACGCCGTCAGGGGCTGACTTGCCTCGCCATTCGGTCACAATAAGGGCCGCGTCGGCTGCAACAAAGCTCAGCAGGTCATAGTCCAGCATTACTTCGGCGACCGCCCTTGTAAAACCGGCGCCATCTTCGGCGTCGCTTGCTCCCATGCCCGTCATTGCTCCCGCCGGACGATTGTTGCAGCAGCAGCGTGGAAAGTCGTGCGGACATTGTCACCTGTTTTGGCGCTGGTCGTAAATGTCGGGAACAGGCCATCGCGCAGGCCGGCCGGCAGGTAGTTCTTCTCGCTGGGGAATTCGTCGGCGAGGTCGGACTTGTTCAGAACAGTGGCGACGTAGCGTCCGGGGAAGTTTGCGGCGAACTTCTCTGCGATGGCCATCTGGTGTTCCAGCGTCTCGCGCCGGGTCAGGTCGCCTATAACGATCGCGCCCTGGGCGCCTCGCATCTGACGCTCCCGGAATATCGCGTCGCCGACGTTGCCGTCAGTGTCCCAGATCAGAAACTTGAAGGGGACCGGAGCCGGTGATGGCTCGACATCGTAGTGATAGATTTCGACACCGAGCGTGGATTTGTATTCTACGTGAAAGCGATCGAACTTGAGACGGTTGGCGATCGACGTCTTGCCGACCGCCATCTCGCCGAGAAGCATGATCTTGCGCGTGATCATGGCGACGAGCGCCCCTCGCCCCGGAAGCCGACTTCGAGTTCGACGCGCCGGTTGGGGCTTGATGTGCCGGCCTCAGGACTGAGTTGCTTGCCATCGACGCGGCCGAGCGCAACCATGCGGTTTCGTGGCACGCCGCGCTTGACCAGTTCACCGATAACACGTTCGGCGCGGCGGATGGCCAGTTCGTTATTGCGTGCCGCCCCGCCCTGTTCATCCGTGTAGCCAACGACCCGCACGAGGTTGTCGACGTTCTTGATCAGCTGCGCCGCATTTTCGATGAGCGCCGCGACGGCCTCTTCGGATGCGAACGATGTGCCGGCTGAAAAGAAGATCGCGTGGTTGCTGGTGAATGCCCTCAACGCCTCTTCCGGCGTTACCTTGCGCGGCGGCGGCGGCTCGATCACAGGGATCATCGCGGCTGTCTGATTGATCGCAAGGGACAGGGTGGCCAGCCGTTCGGCCTGAGCGTAGAGATCTTCACCGGCCGAGACCAACGTCACGGCCGGCGGTGGCGGTGTTACGGCCTCTGCTGTGCCGTGAATACTGGCAAAGACCCGAAGCTGTTCCGATATCTGGCCTGTCACCTTGTTGACAGGGCCAATCAATTGCTCGAGTTCGCCGGCACTGATGCCAGTGCTCGAAAACCGCTCAACAATACCGCTGATCTCGCGGCGGCTCTTTTGCAGCGCGGCTGTCACTTCCACAAGATCGGAGCGCCGCGCATCATCGGCGAACGACGCCGACAGGCGCTTCAGCGCACGGGTTGATTGGTCGAGGCGGATGCCGGCGCGTTCG
>CAZWCL010000590.1:0-2040 GCA_964632265.1 uncultured Hyphomicrobiaceae bacterium
TCGATGATATGTTGAGCGCCGGCGCCGTAATTTCGAACCAGGCGGCCTAGCAGGCTGTTTGAAATCCGTGCGCCCAATTCTTTGCTAAGAGATGAGATCCCGATGTCGAACCTGCTCTTTGAACTGACGCCTGAACAGCTCGAAATCCGCGATGCCATCGAGCGCATCATGAGCCGCTTCGATGACGACTACTGGCTCGAGACTGATCAGTCCGGCGAATACCCGCACGCGTTCCGCAAGGCGATCGCCGAAGGCGGCTGGCTCGGCATCTGTATGCCGGAAGACGTCGGCGGCTCGAACCTCGGTATAACCGAGGCGACCGTTATGATGGAAGCAGTCGCCAACACCGCCGGTGCACAGACCGCGGCAAGCGCCATCCACCTCAACATCTTTGGCCCGAACGTGCTCGTGAAGTATGGCACCGACGAGCAACGCAAGAACTACCTGCCGCCGATCATATCAGGTGACCTTATGACGAGCTTCGGCGTCACTGAACCTGATGCCGGCCTCGATACGACCAACATCAAGACCTTCGCACGCCGCGATGGCGACGACTATGTAATCTCGGGACGCAAGATCTGGAACTCATGCGCCCAGCAGGCCGACCGAATTCTGCTGCTCACGCGTACCGAGGAACCGGAAAGCGGCGGCAAGCGCGCCGCCGGCATGACCTTGTTCTTCATGGAACTCGATAAATCGAAAATCGAAGTCCGCGAAATTCCGAAGATGGGTCGCCACGCCGTCAACTCGAATATGCTCTTCATCGACGAGGTACGGGTGCCCGCGCGCGATGTCGTCGGCGAAGTAGGCCGCGGCTTCTACCAGCTTCTAGACGGCCTCAACCCCGAGCGCATCCTCATCGCAGGCGAAGTTGTCGGCATCGGCCGCCAGGCACTCAAGCGCGCGGCGGATTACGCCAAGGAACGCGTCGTCTTCGGCCGTCCCATCGGCATGAACCAGTCGATTCAGCACCCGCTAGCCCATAGCTGGATGGAACTCGAGGCCGCATGGTTTGCAACATTGCGCGCCGCCGCCCTGTACGATGCCGGCCAACCTTGCGGTGCCGAAGCGAACATGTGCAAATGGCTTGCCGCCGAGGCTGGGTTTACCGCTTGCGAACGCGCGGTTCTCACTCACGGCGGCATGGGCTACGCCCAGGAATATCACGTCGAGCGTTTGTTTCGCGAAGTCCAGATCGGTCGTCTCGCGCCCGTCAGCCAGCAGATGATTTCAAACTACATCGGCGAACGCGTACTCGGTCTGCCGCGCTCGTATTAGTCCGCAAATCCGATTCAACAGACCAGGGACACTTCGACTTTGTCGCTCATTCAGACAACCACCAACGGCCCCGTCCGCACCGTTACGCTCAATCGGCCCGAGAAGCACAATGCGCTCTCATCGCCAATGATGGACGAGGTGCGCGAGCTCTTCGACGTCGAACCGCCGGCGGAAGAGCGGGTCACCGTTTTGCGCGGCAACGGTCCTTCATTCTGTTCCGGCCTGCAATTGTCGATGCAGGGTGTGTCGAACTCAGAGACGTTTCGCATCGAGGCGATGTTCGACGCGATCCAGCGCTATCCCCTGCCCGTTGTCGCAATCGTTCAGGGACGCGCCATAGCCGGTGGCTGCGAACTGGCCCTCCATTCCGACTTCATCGTGGCGAACCGCGGAGCTCAATTCGCGATGCCGCTAGCCCAGATCGGGGTCTCCACAACATGGTTTTTGACCAAGAAGATCGTCGAGGCAGCCGGTGCCCATCTCGGTCGCGAGTTTCTCCTGCTCGGCGAACCGATCTCAGGTGCGCGCCTCCATGAGCTCGGCATTGTCGCGCGCACAGCCAGCGCCGACGACCTCGAAACCACCGCGCAAACGGTCATCGATCGCCTGGCCGCGAACGCACCGATGTCGCTGCGTTCGATGAAGGCTCAACTCGTTGCCATGAACGATCACTTGATGGCGCCCGATCATACTGAAGCCGACAAGATCGCACTCGCGTCCTACGAGAGCGCGGACTCGGTCGAAGGCATTTCTGCCCGTCTC
>CAZWCL010000591.1:0-2023 GCA_964632265.1 uncultured Hyphomicrobiaceae bacterium
AATATTCAAAGATCACGCACTGGAAGCGGAGCCTACCAATGGGGTTCAAATGCGGTATCGTCGGGTTGCCGAACGTGGGCAAATCGACACTTTTCAACGCGCTTACGCAGACTGCTCAGGCGGAGGCGGCAAACTATCCGTTCTGTACGATCGAGCCCAACGTTGGCGAAGTGCCGGTGCCCGACCCGCGACTCATGAAGCTCGGCGCCATTGCCAAGTCTGCCCAGATTATTCCAACGCGCCTGACGTTCGTCGATATCGCGGGGCTTGTACGAGGGGCCTCAAAGGGCGAAGGCCTCGGCAACCAGTTCCTCGCGCATATCCGCGAAGTTGATGCCATTGCCTACGTTCTGCGCTGCTTTGACGACGATGATATCACGCACGTGGATGGGCGCATCGATCCGGCTGCCGACGCCGATACGGTCGAGACGGAGCTGATGCTTGCCGATCTCGAAAGCCTGGAACGGCGACGCATGAACCTCGAAAAGCGCGCTAAAGGACAGGACAAGGAAGCAAAAGCCACGCTGGCGCTCATCGACCGGGCGCTGGAACTGTTGCGCGAGGGCAAGCCGGCGCGCCTGCTTGAGGTGGACGCCAACGAGCGGCCGGCGTGGGATATGCTGCAACTGCTGACGGCCAAACCTGTGCTCTACGTGTGCAACGTCGACGAAGGCTCGGCCGGCGAAGGCAACGCCTACTCTGATAAGGTCAAAGAGCGGGCCGCTTCAGAAGGTGCCGTTGCCGTCGTGATCTCGGCGAAGATCGAGGCGGAACTGGCCAGCCTCGATGAAGAGGAGCGCTCCGAATACCTCGCGGACCTGGGGCTCGATGAGCCGGGTCTCAATCGCCTCATTCGTGCCGGATACGATCTGCTCAGACTGCTCACCTATTTCACGGTCGGGCCAAAGGAAGCGCGGGCATGGACGATCACCGACGGCACGAAGGCACCCAAGGCCGCCGGCGTCATACATACCGATTTCGAGAAGGGATTCATCCGGGCCGAGACCATCGCGTATGATGACTACGTGACGCTTGGTGGCGAGACGGCATCGAAGGAAGCTGGCAGGATGCGGCTCGAGGGCAAAGAGTACGTCGTGCGCGACGGCGATGTCATGCACTTCCGTTTCAACACCTGAGGCGATACGGATCGGTTCCGACTAGTTTTGGGCGTTCTGGCCGTAGCCTTTGAAGCGTTCGAGCACGTCCGACATCTCGTCAGATGACAGGACCACCACATCACGGCCGAGAGCCAGCAGCTTGGCGTACTGGGCTGCGATCGTTTCGACTTCCTGGGCAAGCGCCAGCGCGGCTGGCAGATCCGGTCCGACGGCGATCTGGCCGTGGTTGGCCATCAGGCAGGCGTTGCGTTTTTTCAGGCCATCGGCGACGAGTGCCGCGAGTTCCTCGGTGCCGAAGGTTGCATAAGGGATGCATGGGATATCCTTGCCACCTGCGACGGCGACC
Source organism: uncultured Hyphomicrobiaceae bacterium (assembly GCA_964632265.1). GTDB lineage: Bacteria > Pseudomonadota > Alphaproteobacteria > Rhizobiales > Hyphomicrobiaceae > CAJQQK01. The sequence continues at coordinate 1,465 of CAZWCL010000591.1, forward strand.
ATGTAGTGGAAGGCTGGAATCGTCAAGCCGGCGCAGGCGATCACGGTGGCGTGCAGGGAATGGGTGTGGACGACGGCGCCGGCTTCGGCACGCGCGTCGTAGGCCGACAAATGGAAACGCCACTCGCTGGAGGGCTTGCGGGCCTTCGCCGACCAGGTGCCGTCGGCGGCGACAAATACGATGTCGGCGGGTTTCAAGTGCTCGTACGCCATGCCCGATGGCGTGATCAGCATACCGTCGCCCCAACGCGCGGACACGTTGCCGGATCGCCCCGGCGAAAGCCTCGAACGGCTCATCTCGAGTGCAGTTTCAATCACGGCTTTGCGCGTGGCCAGGTCGGCCCCGTCGGCTGGCTTGCGTGATCGTGACGGCGAGGGCGCCGTGGAACGTTTAGTGGCTGCGGTTGACCGAGACACGGTGCCGACGCCGCGGGATTTCGATTGGGACTTGGCGGGGTCTGCCATATTTGACTGCCTCCAAAGGTGCTACAAGGCTTGTTGGGTACTAGATCATTTCCGGTTTAGTTGCAGACCGTTCGCAACCGGGGCCGTCGCCGGCT
>CAZWCL010000592.1:0-2012 GCA_964632265.1 uncultured Hyphomicrobiaceae bacterium
AATACCTGTTGTGTTCTTCGAGTGATCTGAAGTGAGGAACAAGACGGCGTCGGCGATCTCCTCCGGCTCCGTGTAGCGCCCCGTCGGCAGAGCGTTCTCGTAGTTCGAACGGGCGCGGTCCGGATCATCCGGCATGAGTTGTTCCTGCAGCGAGCGGATCATGCGCGTGGCGACAGGCCCTGGGCAGACGCAGTTGACGCGCACACCACCACGCGCGACCTCGCCGGAAGTGACCTTCGTGAGGCCGATCACGGCATGCTTCGACGCGCAATAGGCGGGCATCATCGGCGTCCCCGTCAGTCCGGCGACGGAAGCGGTGTTCACAACTGCCCCGGAGCCATGATCGAGCATCACCGGCAGAACGTGCTTGAGGCCAAGGTACACGCCCTTGACGTTGACCGACATGATCTGGTCGAACATCTCATCGTCATAATCGACGATGGCTTTCACATCGCCCTCGATTCCGGCGTTGTTGAAGAAGCAATCGATCGTACCGTACTTGTCGAGCGTTGCCTTCACGTAGGCCTTGACGTCATCGGCCTTCGTCACATCCGCCTGGAGTGCGACGGCATCGCCGTTGGCCCGGCGCACTTCTTCCGCAACAGCCTCAGCGCCTGCACCGTCGCGATCGACGACGGCGACCCTGGCACCCGCCTTGGCATAGGCGCGCACGGTAGCGGCACCGATTCCATTTGCACCGCCCGTGACGAGCGCAATCTTTCCTGTAAAATCCATGGGAGTATTCCTCGCCCGTGACGCGGACAGGTTGTTTCCCATCCGCGAGATGCTTGTTTCGCTTTTTTTCTCGTCCCAGCGACGTTACCGGCTGGCCGTCCGGGAACAACCCACGTCGGCGATCCATCCGGATGATGACGAAAAAGACCTTGCAAGCACGCGCCGCGAACGAAACACTGGTACGCAAACTTCACGGCGTGCGTCAGCCCTTAGCACGCACTAATCAGCTCAAATGAAACGTAGAATAGCCGGATCGCCCGACCAGGGCGCGAACAGATACATTCGAAAGGCAAGCCAATCATGACCGAGCACGATCGCGACATCAGAACTGGGATTTTTCTAGCGCCATTCCATGCTCTCGGCGAGAACCAGACTATGTCCCTCGAGCGCGACATGGATCTCGTCTGCCACCTCGACAAACTCGGCTATCACGAGGCCTGGATCGGGGAGCATCACTCGGGCGGCTTCGAGACGATAGCCTCGCCTGAGATCTTCATTGCCGGCGTTGCCGAGCGCACGCGCCACATCCGCCTCGGCACCGGCGTCGTCTCCCTGCCCTACCACAATCCCTTCATGCTGGCCGACCGCATGGTCCAGCTCGATCACCAAACCCGTGGGCGAGCAATGTTCGGCGTCGGCCCCGGCTCCCTCGTCTACGATGCTGTGATGATCGGGCTCGACCCAGCCGAACAGCGCGACAAGCTGAGCGAATCGCTGGATGTGATCGTCCGTCTATTCAAGGGCGAGAGTGTCACCGAGAAGACGTCTTGGTACGACCTGACCGACGCCAAGTTGCAGACATCACCTTATACGAAGCCAATGATGGAAATGGCGGTCGCTTCGTCGCGTTCTCCCGTCGGCTCGCTGAATGCGGGTAAGCATGGCATCGGCATGATCGCGCTCGGCGGCACCTCCGACAAGGCAATGGAGGCCCACCGCAACAATTGGAAACGTTACGAGGACCTCGCCCGCGAAAACGGTCACACACCCGACCGCTCCAAATGGCGCATCGTGACGTTCGCCCATGTAGCCGAGACCCGTGAACAGGCCGAGCGCGACGTCGAGTTTGGCCTCCAACACTTTGCCGACTACTTTCGCGAGGTGGCGACATTCCCGATCATTCCTGCCGACATCGACGACCCGATCAAGTATTTGCGCGAAGAGCAAATCGCCGTAATCGGCACGCCCGACGACTGCATCGAACAATTTGAACGCATCTACGCTGGCACCGGCGGCGGCTGCGGCGCGATACTGACTCTCGCGCACAATTGGGCGAA
>CAZWCL010000593.1:0-2004 GCA_964632265.1 uncultured Hyphomicrobiaceae bacterium
CTTGCGCGTCTCTCGGTCGACCGGAATGCTGCCGGCAAAGTCCGCCGTGAATCCGACGCAACGCGGCGGCTCGGCAGCATTGAGGCTTTCGGTGAACGACACCGCCGGCGCATCGAAGGTCAAGGGATCGCTCGGACACAAGCCCGTCATCGTGTCGAGGAACAGTGCGACGTCTTCAACTGTGCGCCCCATCGGCCCCTGCACGGACGCTGCCGAGAACAGGTTGCCGTTCAAGCCGCGCGTCACCCGCCCCGCCGATGGCCTGAGCCCGACCACCGAGCAGTATGTCGCAGGCCGCCGCAGGCTACCCGCATGATCGCTGCCGTGCGCCAGCCAGACTTCCCCGGCCGCAAGTGCCGCGCCCCCGCCGCCGGTCGATCCACCGGGCGTCAGCGCCGTGTTCCATGGATTGCGCGTGCGCCCGAACACCTCGTTGAACGTAGATCCGCCGGCGCCGAACTCGGGCGTATTGGATTTCGCGATGACGATACCGCCGAGCCGCTCGATCCGTTCCACGACCGAATGCGACACTTCGGGGATATGGTCGCGATAGATCGGCGATCCGTAGGTCGTGCGGACCCCTGCGACCTCCGTGAGATCCTTGATGGCAACAGGCAGCCCGGCGAGCCAGCCGGGCTCACCGCGCGCTTCGGATCGCTCGCCTCGCATAAGCGCTTCGGCGTGAGCGCGGGCCCGTTCGAAACACGTTGTCGGCAGCGCGTTGAGACTCGGCTCGACCTCGCGGATACGCGCTTCGGCGGCATCGACCAGTTCGAGCGGCGACACCTCTCCTTTCTCGAGAAGCGCTACCGCCTCCGTTGCCGACAGCTTGATAAGCTGCGCCGCGGTGCTGTCCGTCATGGGCCGCCCCCTGCTTTCTGTTCATGTGCAATGCAGCGCAAGCTTAAAGCCTCAAGGCCTGCCAATCCACGCCAAAGCGAAGATTCGCCCTTCGCGAGCCGCCGTCAGTCACGCAGCACCACGACCGTGCACGGTGCATACCGCACGACCCGTGCCGCCGTTGAGCCGAGGAAATAATCCGTCAGGCCGGGCCGGTGCGAGGCGATCACGATCGCATCGGCGCCCTGCTTCTCTGCAACGTCGAGGATACCTTGCGACGCATGGCCGACACGCACCTCGATCTCGGCCGCCACACCGGCCGTCTGCGCAATACGCTCGAGTTCGCCTTGCGCATGTGCCTCGGCGTCCTTCTCGTAGTTCCCCGGGATCTGTGCCGCGATATATCTGGGAATGGCTTCAACGACATTCAGCAAAACGATGACCGAGCTCTCGTCCCCGAGCTGGCGCGCGGTCGCGAGCATTGCCTCGGCTTTCTCGGCGTTGGAGACATCCACCGGAACGATGATCTTCTTGTACATTAGCTCATTCCTTCTTCAGGCGTGGCAGGCAGGTTCGCTCACCGCGGAAGCATCCACCGTGTGGTTTAACGCGCCAACCTGCATTGAGGCAGGTCAAAGAGGCCGGCACGTCCCGGTTCAAGCTTTCGCGAGCGCTTGCTCGATCTCCTGCTTGGCACTCTGCAACTGGCTCTCGATCTGTTGAAAGCGCTGCGGATTGTCGGCTGGTTTCGATTGGCGCAAACGCTCATGCAGCTCGTAGTAACGCCGCGCCAGCGCCTGGAACTGGGAACTGGGAACTGCGCTCCATGAGTCCGCGGATCTGGCTGTCGCACCCCGGCATCCGCCCGATAAGATATGCGGCAAAGTCGTCCATGTCGGGGTTCCTCTTGTCTCAGCTTTGAATTTCGATAGTGGCGCCGCTCAGCGGCAAACCGTGACACGCATCCCTAACCGACTGAATTCAGGTGCGACTTGATCTTTCTCAAAGCCAAACCGCAGCCACGGTGCGAGTTCTTCCTGCCGTCCCGTCTGCAGCCTGTAAGCGCCCTCAATGCAAAGCCGTTCAATATGTCAGCCCGCAGCGATCCCACGCGCCATGCATGCTTGAAGCGTTTTGACGCTGTTTGCATGGCTCGTATTAGCG
>CAZWCL010000594.1:0-1993 GCA_964632265.1 uncultured Hyphomicrobiaceae bacterium
GCCATCAGCGGCGAGGGCAAACTGGCCAGTGGCTTTGCGTAATAATTTGCTCAGTTCGTGCGTGCTGGCTTCCTGGGGAACAGCCGAAAGCGCTTCGTCGACGTGCCGTCTGACCGAGCGCCCCACCGCTTCAATGCTTGTGCTGGCGAGCAGGTTGGGACGACCGTTACGGATGTCCTGCTGCACCGGTTTTCCTAATTCTGCGACCGAGCCAACAACATCCAGCGCGTCATCAAGCGCCTGGTAGGCTTGTCCGAATTTCTTGCCGACTTCGCGCCATTGTTTCGGGTTCGCGCCCGCGGCCAGAGCACCAGCAGCACATGCCGAGACGAACAACGAACCCGTCTTGCTGCGATGATACTGCGCCAAGTCAACTTCAGGTTCGGATTCCCACGCCTGTCCCGCGATAATGCCGTGAGGCGAGCCGACCGCTTCGGTCACTACCAGCGTCAACGGCACGATCTTTTCGGGTACCTTTTCGAGGCTCCGAACCAAACTGTCGAAGGCAAGAACGATCAAAGCGTCGCCAACAAGTATGGCGATCGACTCGCCATACGCGGCGTGCACCGACGGCTTTCCGCGGCGGAGGTCGGCATCATCGAAACACGGCAGGTCATCATGCACCAATGAGGCGCAGTGCAGAAGCTCCAGGGATGTCGCTACTGCAATGGCGCTTCCATCTTCCGAACCGCCGCACGCATCGGCTACGGCCAGGCAAAGACGAGGCCGCGTGCGGGAGCCGCCCGGGAATACCGCATACTGCATGGCATCCGCCAATATGGGCGGCCCTGACGGCGCACGACTGTGCGAGAGGGCGCCTCGAAGATTTTGCTCAATGACGGAGGAGACACCCATGACTGACCTCAATTAGGCTTTGACTGTCCAATAAAAAGTACGCTCTAATATGTCATTATGACTGGACAGTTTAATTTTGCAAGTGATCGTTTCCGAGGCTGGTGCAGCGATGTCGAATGAGCGTGTCGTTGTCATTGGCGCCGGGATCGCGGGGCTCGTAGCCGCCTGGGACCTTGCATCCCGAGGCTTCAAAACAACGGTGCTCGAGAAAGCGGATCAGCCTGGCGGCAAGATCCGACAGATAGCTGTCGACGGCGCAATGATCGATTCAGGGCCAACCGTCTTCACAATGAAATGGGTATTCGAAAAGCTGTTCCAGGATCATGGCCAACGCCTCCAAGACCACATGAACCTGAGCGCGTTGGATGTAATCGCGCGGCACGCATGGCCCGACCGAAGCCGGTTGGACCTGCATGGCAGCACCGAACTCAGCGCACAGGCGATAGAAGAATTTGCGGGGACGCGGGAGGCGGATGGATTCTTGAAGTTCAGCCAGCGCGCTGCTGAGGTATTCGACACACTCGATACCAGCTTCATGCAAAACGACTGTCCGAGCGTCGCATCGCTGACGGCCAGCGTCGGGCTCAGCAACCCACGCCGGCTTTGGAATATCCGCCCCTTCGCAAAGCTTTATGGTGAACTCAGTCAGTTCTTCAAAGATCCGAGGCTGAGGCAGCTGTTTGGCCGCTACGCCACCTACAGTGGTTCATCGCCCTTCTTGAGCCCGGCAACACTCATGCTGATAACGCACGCGGAGCAACGTGGTGTGTGGCGGATCGACGGCGGCATCCAGGAACTCGTGACGGCGATCACGGCACTGGCGCGGGAAGCCGGCGTTGATTTCGCAACAGGTTGCGAGGCCCGCAGCATCGATATCAAACTTGGCCGCGTAACCGGTGTTACGACAACCGGTTCGCGCACTTATCCAGCCTCGGCGGTCGTATTTTGCGGCGACGAGGCAGCACTGCGCGCTGGTTGTCTTGGTGGCGATGTCCAAGCGGCGACGAGCCCACTGCCCGGCCTCACGCGGTCGCTATCGGCGGTAACCGTCTCGATGCTGGGAGCGGCGAGCGGCATGCCGCTAGAACATCACAACGTCTTTTTCTGCTCGGACTACGCCCGCGAAGCCTCAGACATC
>CAZWCL010000595.1:0-1980 GCA_964632265.1 uncultured Hyphomicrobiaceae bacterium
GACGCTCGTGGGGCAGGCGGTTGGAGCGCGGCGCAAGGATCGTTTCGACGACGCGATACGGATGGCGACGCAATGGGCTGTCGGCTTTGCTTTGTTTTTGACGCTGCTGCTTTATTTCGCCGGCGGATGGATGATCGACTTTACGACGCCCGACCCTACTATCCGGGCGGCAGCGCGCGCATATCTGCCATGGGCGGCGCTAATACCAGTGGTCGGCATCTGGTGCTATATGCTGGATGGTATTTTCGTTGGCGCTACAGGTACGACCTATATGCGCAATATGGCGGTTCTTTCGCTTGTAGCCTACCTCGGGATCTGGGCCGTCTTGGAGCCGATTTATGGAAACGACGGGTTATGGATGGCGATCCTGTCGTTTCTGGGCCTGCGAGCGGTTACGCTTGGGTTATGCTTGCCATATCTGGCGCGGGCGCGGTTCGAAGCGGGCGCACCGCACGCGGCGGAATAGCGGGCGGAGCGGCGAATGAAGGCGGTTCATCCGTGATCTACTCGGCAGGGATGGGGCGGGCCGCCCATTCGGCTGCGCGGCGTCCGGTCAGATCCCTGATCGAGGTTGCGCCGGTGGAGGTCACGGCTTCTGAGAGATGCGCCTTGATCCGTTGGATCAGCGCGGGCCCTTCGTAGATCAAGGCCGTATAAAGCTGAATGAGCGTCGCGCCGGCTTCGATCTTCGTGAGGGCTGTTTCGCCCGATTCGATGCCGCCGATACCGATCAAAGGGATGCGTCCGCCGGTTGCTTCATAGACCTTGGCGAGCATGATCGTCGACCGTTCGAACAAAGGACGGCCGGACAGTCCGCCGGCCTCACCGGAGACGTGAGGGTCCAGTCCCGGCGGCCGGGCGAGCGTCGTATTAGAGACGGCGATGGCATCAACGCCGTGGTCCTCGAAACGTTCGCAGATGGCGGTGAGATCTTCGACGGCGACGTCGGGTGCAATCTTCACGGCGACCGGTATCCGGGGTTTGCCTTTCTGAACCTGGCGGCTGCGTTCGGCCATAATGCGGCTGAGGAGTTCATCAAGGGCGGCGGGGGCCTGGAGGTCGCGCAGGCCGGGTGTGTTCGGAGACGAGATGTTGACCATGAAGTAGTCGGCTTCGTCGTAGAAGGCTTCGATGCCGGCGACGTAGTCGGCGGAGCGGTCGCGGCTTTCTTTATTGGCACCCACGTTGACACCCATGATGCCGTTGCGGCGGCGGCGACGTATGTGAGACGAGACGCGGAGGTGGCCGGCGTTGTTGAAGCCAAGCCGGTTAATGAGTGCGCGATTACGGATCAGACGAAACACGCGTGGTCTTGGATTGCCGACCTGCGGGAGGGGGGTAACCGTGCCGATCTCGGCGAAACCGAAACCGACATCTATCATTATGTCGGGGACGCGGCCGTTCTTGTCGAAGCCGGCTGCGATACCGATGGGGTTGGGGAGCCGTCTGTCCCAGAGGTCGAGGCCGAGGCTGTCGGGATCAGGTCCGGCGGGACTGTCGAACATGCCGCTTGCAAGCGCGCGCAGCGTCATCTCGTGGGCGCGCTCCGGTTCCATCATCAGAAGCATCGGCCGCGCGAGGCCAGCTAGACGCGTCAGCATGATGGCAGGTCCTTTGGAACCATGGGAATGCCGTCCGGCCCCAGAGACAGAGGTTCGATAATGCGTGCGTGCGTAGGGTCCAGCGTTCCGTAAAGATGGGGAAAGAGCGCGCCGCCGCGTGAGGCTTCCCACTTGAGGGCGCCGCCGAGGGGCGCGGTTTCGACGGCGACGAGAAGAAGATCGGCGGCGCCCCGGAAATGCTTGGCGGCGGTTTCGGCAACCTGATCAGCGGTTGAGAAATGGATGAAACCGTCGGCGAGATCCACGGACGCGCCTTCGAATTTGCCCTTCGCCTCGGCGGCCGCCCATTCGTCTCGCGGCGTTATTTTGTAGATCAGTCGATCCGTCGGCATCGATTGTCCTTCTGGCGGGTTGAGAA
>CAZWCL010000596.1:0-1978 GCA_964632265.1 uncultured Hyphomicrobiaceae bacterium
CGCAGCAAGATTACCGCGCTGCGCATACGAATTGTAGCCGTCGATATCGCCGCCGAAAACGAGCCCGCCCTTGTCGGACTGGCTGACGTAGAAGTGCCCGGCCCCGTAGGTAATCACGCCTGGAATGACCGGCTTGAGCCCCTCGGAAACGAACGCCTGCAGAACGTGACTTTCAATCGGCAGGCGCATCCCGGCCTTCGCCATTACCCGGCTCGACGACCCTGCAACACACACACCGACCTTCGTGGCCTTGATCGGGCCACGGCTTGTCTCGACACCAACACACTGCCCGCCCTCCATCTGAAAACCGGTCACCTCGCAGTTTTGTATGATGTCGACGCCGCGCTCGCTGGCTCCGCGCGCATAGCCCCACGCCACGGCATCATGGCGCACGGTGCCACCGCGCGGCTGCCACAGCCCCGCCTTGATCGGGAAACGTGCGTCATTAAAGTTCAAGAACGGGCAAAGCTCGTGCACGCCATCGGCATCAAGCATGACCGCATCCGCACCGGACATGATCATTGCATTGCCACGCCGCGCGTATCCGTCGCGCTGCGAGTCGGTATGCGCGAGATTCAACACCCCTCTTTGCGAAACCATCGCATTCAGATTGAAGTCCTGCTCGAGACCTTCCCACAACTTCAGCGAATGTTCGTAGAAGGGTTGGTTGCCGGCCAGCAGATAATTCGAACGGATGATCGTCGTGTTGCGCCCGACATTGCCCGAACCGATCCATCCCTTTTCGAGCACGGCGACATTTGTAACGCCGTAGCGGGTCGCAAGATAATAGGCCGTGGCAAGACCGTGACCGCCGCCGCCGACGATAACGACGTCATATGCAGCCTTCGGCTCCGGTTCCCGCCACCACGGCTTCCATCCCCGGTTGCCCGAAAGCCCTTGACTGAGGATTTTAAGTGCCGAATAGCGCATCGCCTCAAACCGCCAATCTGATTGCAGCGCATAACCAGCGACGCCGCCGTGCATTATCACCAAGCCGATGATACGTTGCAATGGTCAGCACCAGCAATGAAAACCGTCATACTCGCTGACATTGAGTCGTCATAGTTCGCATACCGTTATCGGTCAGCCAGACCATTCCCGGCATAATGCGTCGGTTTGGATGAGCGTCCGATAGAGGGGGCGTAAATAAGTGGCCTATGGCACTTTGGCTTGAACCAAACGAAACAAAATTAGGAGGAGGTGGCAATGGCCGATACGACAAATGGATCGCCCGACGAGGGTGAGCCCCTACACGAGACTGATTATACGATCGGTCAGGACAATATCAGGCCGTTTGGTCTTGATATCCATAATCCAGTGTTCGTCATTTCAGGCCTCTCCATCATTGCGTTCGTCCTGATCACTTTGATGTTCCAGAAAGATGCCACGGAATTTTTTGGCTGGCTCCGCCCTGCGCTCACGTCCAACTTTGACTGGTTCTTTCTTGCCGCCGGCAATGTCTTTGTTGTGTTCTGCGTCATCCTGATGCTGACACCACTCGGCAGCATTCGCCTCGGCGGCGCGACCGCGACACCGGATTATGGCTACATCGGTTGGTTCGCAATGCTTTTCGCCGCCGGCATGGGCATCGGACTGATGTTCTTTGGCGTCTCTGAGCCGATGTCACACTACGCTTCATCCCTTGGCGGCACCGCGCTGGAAAACGGCGCACGCACCGATTGGGCGCCACTAGGCGCGGCAGCCGGCAACACGGATGCGGCGCGCGATCTCGCGATGGCTGCCACCATCTTCCACTGGGGCCTGCACCCGTGGGCAATCTACGCCGTCGTCGGCCTCTCGCTCGCATTCTTTGCCTACAACTATGACCTGCCGCTGACGTTGCGATCGGCGTTCTATCCGATCTTCGGCGACCGGGTATGGGGCTGGACCGGCCACATCATCGATACGCTTGCCGTCTTCGCGACGCTGTTCGGTCTCGCCACATCTCTGGGCTTCTGCACCGAGCAGGCACTTGCCG
>CAZWCL010000597.1:0-1973 GCA_964632265.1 uncultured Hyphomicrobiaceae bacterium
ACGACGTAATGGCATTCGGCTTCGGCACGTTGCGGCTTTCGTCAGTTCAGTTCTGGGCGATGACGCCGCGCGAAATGACAGCGGCTGCGGCGGCGTTCGGGGGTGGTCGTGCATCGCGTGAGACGGCGCCGACACGCGCGACGCTCGAGGCGTTGATGGCTCGGTTTCCGGATTGAAGCTGGCGGCGGCGGGCCGGCGCGGCTGGCGTCTGGCGCCGCGAGCATTGTTGAAGGTTTGGAGGTTTCGGTATGGACCCGATCGATAATCAGGCTGTGGCGCAGGCGGGCCAGATGACGGAACAGCTCGAGCGGATGAACCGCCTTGGACAACAGTTTGCGCGCACCATGAGCCGCGCGTTCCAGGACGTGGCTCTCAAGGGCAGGAGTTTCGGCGATGTATTGCGGGGGCTTGCGCAACAACTCGCCAAGCTCGCCCTACGCGCAGCTTTCAAGCCACTCGAGCAGGGGCTTGGCAACCTGCTCAGCGGCGGCTTAGGGGGGCTAGGCGGCAGCGGTGGTTTGGGCGGTGGTCTGATGCCTTTCGCGAAAGGCGGTGTGGTGGCGGCGCCGACGTATTTCCCGCTTGCCGGCGGGCAAACCGGGTTGATGGGGGAGCGTGGCGCCGAGGCGATATTGCCGCTGGCGCGCGGACCCGATGGACGGCTCGGCGTGCAGGCGAGCGGTGGACGAGATGGCGGCCGGGCTGTGACGGTGAATATAACCACGCCCGATGTGGACGGGTTTCGTCGCAGCCAGACGCAGGTGGCGGCGATGTTGTCGCGCACGGTGGCGCTGGGGCAGCGAAACTTGTGAAGCCATAAGGGCGCGTGCAGGTGATCGGCGGCGTGAATGACGGCGCGCAGTTAAGGAGCCACTATGGATTTTCATGAAGTACGGTTTCCGACAGCGATTTCGTTCGGGTCTTCGGGCGGGCCGGAGCGGCGCACGGACATCGTGGTGCTGGGTTCGGGCCATGAAGAACGCAATAGCCGCTGGGCGGATTCGAGGCGCCGCTACGATGCCGGCTATGGCATCAAGACGCTCGACCAGTTGCACGAGGTCATCGCGTTTTACGAGGAGCGTCGCGGGGCGCTCTATGGCTTTCGCTGGAAGGATCCGGGCGACTGGAAGTCATGCCCGCCGATGCAAGTGCCGACGGCAGATGACCAGGTGATCGGCCTAGGCGATGGGACAACGGCTGCGTTCCAGTTGGTCAAGGCGTATGGCGGTGCGCATGCGCCGTGGGTGCGCGAGATCACCAAGCCGGTGGCGGGCAGTGTCGTGGTGAGCGTCGGCGGCGCGACACAGGCCGAAGGGACCGCGTTCACAGTCGATATGGGTACGGGTTTGATGACATTTGCCGGCGGTCATGTGCCAGGGGCCGGCCAGGAAGTACGCGCCGGGTTTCAGTTCGACGTGCCGGTGCGTTTTGATAGCGACCGGTTGGAAGTGAATGTCGCGGGGTTCGAGCACGGCGCGATCGCATCCATCCCGATTGTCGAGGTGAGACCATGAAGGCGCTGGCTCCGGCGCTTGAGGCGCATCTCAAGTCGGGTGTGACGACGCTCGCATGGTGTTGGCGCCTGACACGGCGCGATGGCACCGTGCTTGGGTTCACGGATCATGATCGCGATCTGGTGTTCGATGGCACGGTGTTCGAGGCGGCCGCCGGACTCGAGGCAGGTGAGATGGCCGAGAGTATCGGGCTCAGCGTCGACAACATCGAGATCGGCGGCGGGATTACGTCCGAGCGGCTGGCGGAGGACGACCTGGCCAGCGGGCTTTACGATGATGCGAAGGTTGAACTCTTCAGGGTGAACTGGGTCTCGCCGGCGCAGCGGGTGCTGATGCGGGCGGGCAGCCTCGGTGAGGTGAAGCGGTCGGGCAGAGCGTTCAGTGTCGAGGTGCGCGGGCTTAGCCACTATCTGCAGCAGCCGAAAGGGCGGTTGTTTCAGTATACCTGCGATACGGACC
>CAZWCL010000598.1:0-1970 GCA_964632265.1 uncultured Hyphomicrobiaceae bacterium
TTCGATGTAGGCACGGGTGCAAAATGAATGGAGGCGCACGCCGTCGGAGGCTTCGCCGGCGAGACGGAGAGAATTGGGCCCGACCGCCGAGATCGTGATCGGGACGGGTGGCTGACCGGTCGCTTGCGGTGTGAAGTTCGGGGTCATCAAGGTGAAAGTATAGTGTTCCCCGCGATAGTCGAGCTTCTCGCCGGTTTCCCAACAACGCCAGATCGCGCGCAATGCCCGAATGTATTCGCGAAGCCGTGGCACGGGCGGTGACCATGGCACCGAAAAGCGTTTCTCGTTGTGCGGTTTGATCTGAGGGCCGAGCCCGAGGACAAAGCGTCCGTTGCTCGCGCGCTGCAGGTCCCATGCTGCATTGGCGACGACCATGGGACTGCGCGCAAAGGCGATAGCGATGCCTGGTCCGAGTTCGGCGCGTTCCGTGTTCACGGCCGCGACGGCCAAAGGCAGAAACGGCTCGTTCGCATTCTCCATGGACATCAGGACGTCGAACCCGGCTTCGTCGGCAGCGCGGGCTGCCTCCGGGACCTTATTGAGATCGTCCTGCGGCAGGGTCTGGATGACTTTCATCTAAATCGGCACCTCGGCTTTGACGTATCCAGCCTGCGCGACGGCGGCCGTTCAGGTCGCGACCGTCAGGACGGTCGGGGTCCAGAGCTCGCGTCGGCGATCGGCACGTGCGGCGGCATCCTGATCATCGTAATCTTTTGCGACCGGCGGCGGAAAGGCTTCGCGGTCGTCCAGGGTGCTTATCATCAAGGTGCCGATCGCCTTGTCATCCGTCGGGTCCGGCATGATCGCGCCGACATAGACGCCGCAGGTCCGGCAAACCAGGAACTCGATGGTTTTCAGCGAGAACTGATAACGGCTGAGCGCTCCGCCATCGGCTACATGGATGCGCAAGCGCCCGGACGGATCCGAGACGGCGCGCGATTGGTGCTGGCGGCAGAACGAACATTGGCATGCGCGCGGCGTCATGCCGGCAGGCGCGCTATCAGTCTCAAATTCGACCGTGATGTTGCGGCAGTGACAGCCACCGTTGAGGACACTCATTGCAGACCTTAATGATTGCGCCATGTGGACAGATGACCGAAAGGCTATTCGATGATGACGAACGTGCGCACCTCAATGCTATGGCGTGCCGGCGCGTCAGCGGGTGTATCGGGCAACTGAAATGCGCCGTGGGCGGCGAAATTCGTACCGTTCGCATCAGCCGAATCCCAGCCTTTGATCAGCAGCACCTCTTCACGTTCCATTTCGGGTGCATAGTACCAGCGCTGGTTCGGGTTGTATGCGATCTGATAGATTTCGCCAACCCGGTCCGGAAAGACCTGATCGGTTGCGATCAGATCCTCGGCCGCCATGGATGAACCATCGGCAAGCGCCAGCGGGGCGCGCTTCACGGGGCCAACGATCGGCCGCCATACGTTGACCTGAACGACACGGGCGCCGTTGCCGAGAAGGCGCTCGCCTTCTGCTTCGCCAACCGTATCCTTGAGACGCTGCGGCCCACTCCTGGGCGTATAGTCGACGTGGACCCGCGTGGCCGGGCCGCGCTTGCCATCGGGATTATCCGCGCCCTGGCCGCCATCTGAGCGGCGAGTTGCATCGAAAATAGCAACGCGCGTCGCGTCAAAGCGCTCTCTCAAAAGTGCTTCGATTTCCGCATAGTAGACACCTTCGACGGCAGTATCGTCGTTGAGGTCGTGAACGGCGGTTGGAACACGGGTGAGTTCGAAGCCCTCGCGCTCAAGTTTCGGGGCCTCGCCAAGACTGCGCATGTCCGTGACCGGCACCTTGCGGTGTTCCATTTCGAACATGATTTTCGCTTCTCCCCCCGTATAAGCCTGGCTCAGAAAGCGAGGCTTTTCATCCTGCGGAATGATGAAGCACAATTCGGCTTCGACGGCGTTCGATGACTTGGCGGCAGCATCCTGGGGCATTGGACCGTGCTCCGATTGGGC
>CAZWCL010000599.1:0-1958 GCA_964632265.1 uncultured Hyphomicrobiaceae bacterium
CGCGACCGCTGCGTGAGTTGAATGATGACGGTGCGATGCCCCCGGCCGAAGTCGGGATACCAGACGCGCGGTCTTGGCGCGGTCGTGAATTCGATGCCAAGAAGGCGAAACTTCGGCGTCCGGGCCCCGAGCACCTTCTCGTAAACGCTGAGAATTTGCCCTAGGCGCGACGTCAATGTCCATGTGTTGGAGCAGCTTTCGGACGCCGGACAGGGGCGCGCGACCATCAGGTCGGCGTCGGCCGCCCGGCTGACCGCAGCCCCCGCCACGAAATGAATGGCGCCAAGGCAAAGCAGTGCAATCCAGCCTGACCCTGGTGCCGGCAGTCGAACCTGCATCATGAACTCTTCACCGTTTGTGCACTGAGAACGCGCTCGAGCTTGGCGCGCAGCTCCTCCTTGACGGGTTCGACCGCCGTGAGGATTTCCTTGACGCGATTGAATTGAAGCGCCCCGAAATGCCCGACATCGACATCCATGTATATATCGGGCGGGGCGACCTTCAAATGCTCGCTGATGATCGTTTTTTGGAGGATCGTCAGAGACTGGACCAGCATCGTGCCAACCGACGGCCGATCACCCACCCGGGTGTCATCACGCTTGCCGGTGACGTCGACGCCGATCGTGATGTCGGCGAGCGGCGCGAGGGCATTGATCGGCAACGGATTGACCAGGCCGCCGTCGGCGTAGAGGTGACCGTCGATCGTCACCGGCGCGAAGAGCACTGGTATCGCGATACTGGCCGCAACACATGATTTGAGCTCGCCCCGGTCGAAGACGGCGGCCTTCTGTGAACGCATGTTCGTGGCGACGGCCCGGAAAGGGATCTCGAGGTCGGCGATGTCGTTGGGCATGCCGTGCGGCATGACGAGGTCGAGCAGGGCGTTGGAGTCGAGCAGGGCCGAGCGCATCGGCAGGACGCTGAGCAGACGCTGAACGGGCTGTGTCCGCGCGCCAAAAACCTGGCGTATGAGATAAAATCTGTCACCCAGCGTCTCGATCAGGTGCGCGCGGATGTGGGCACCGCTGATGCCTGCTGCATAAGCCGAACCGATCAGGGCACCGATCGACGTGCCGGCGATGACCGACGGCTGGATACCCATTTCATCTAGCGTCTCAAGAATGAGAACGTGCGCGAGCCCGCGCGCACCGCCGCCACCAAGCGCAAGGCCGATCCGCGGCACAGGCGCCGGAAGGTTAGGTGTTGCGACAGGATCGTTGGACACTATGACTACCAGGTTCGGTCGCGCTGCGCGGGACCAAGGACACTCCGTTACGCACTCAGAAAATCGAAAATCGCAGCGCGCGTATCGTCCGGATTTTCTTCGGCCAGAAAATGACCGGAGTCGATCTCAACGCCCGTGACACGCGGCGCCCACGGCCGCCAGACTTCGAGCGGGTCGAAGCTGCCTTTTGTGGCCGTAAGGTACGATGAAGACCATAGCACGTGCACCGGCACATCAATGGTTTCACCCGCCTCGCGCGACGCCTGATCGGCCTGCCAATCGTAGGTGGCACCGGCGCGATAATCCTCGCACATGGCATGAATACGCGCCGGATCGCTCATGTTGGCGCGGTAATGCGCTAACGCGGTTCCATCGAATGGGGCCAGCGACTTGTCCTTAGTCCAACTTGCAAGCGTGTGGTCGGCATAATAGCTAGGCGCGCCGGCTATCAGCCTTTCTGGCAACGGGTATGGTTGCGCCAGAAAGGCCCAGTGATAGGACTTGAGTGCACTCGCCGCCTTCATGCGCGACCAGTTATCGAGCGTTGGGATAATGTCGACCATGATAGCGCCGCTGAGCCGTCCCGGATGATCGAGCGCCATACGGTAGGCGACCCGGCCGCCGCGGTCGTGGCCCATCACGGTGAATGTGTCATGGCCCAGTGCTGCCATCGCGGCCATCGCATCGCGCGCCATGGTCCGCTTGGCGTAGGTTTCATGGCCGGCATCCTTTG
>CAZWCL010000600.1:0-1952 GCA_964632265.1 uncultured Hyphomicrobiaceae bacterium
GAAACCCTCAGGCGTCTGCGTAGCGCGGATGAAGCCTGAAACACAGCGCCACCGCCGGCAAGTGCGTCTAGTCATTGAATAATCGTAGAACCCACCCCGCTTGAGGTGGTATATTGCCGAAGCGAAATTTTGCTATAAATTTATGATGCTGGCCCTTTTTGTTCCCCGGGCATCGCAGCATGTGCCTCCATGCATAAGTCGGCGGCAACTGAGGTTCAAGAACGAAGGCAGGGAGGCTTATGGCATCCAGGAGACGCGTATCAAATACGCTGCTCGAGGAAGACTATCCCGGCCTCGGCAGGTACGTTTGGCAACCCGCTAGCGGACAGCTTGACTGGTCACCCGGTCTCGCCCGGATCTATGGCCGTGAGACCCCTCCGAAGTCGGAAGCGGAGTTTATGGCTTGCCTGCACCCGGGCGACCGGATCAGGATCGAGGGCGAAACCAACGCTTTCCTCTCAGGCGACGCTGACAGCTACAATCACAGTTTCCGCATCGTTCGGCCTGACGGCGAGGTCCGCTACATTATCGACCGGGCCCGGATCGAGCGCGATGAAAACGGCCATGTAACCGAGATCCATGGCCTGAACGTTGACATCACGGATTTCCCCCACCTTGCCCGCGCATCGATGGACGGCGAAACGCGCCCTCTCATGGCGCAGGCCGCCCCCGCGCCGCGCGGAGCGTGGGACGCGGCATCCCCGGAAGTTGACCAAACCGACAGCACACTCGCCCTGGCCGACATCGACTACCGCGCAGAAACGTTCACGCTCAACGCCGAAGCAGCACGGCTCTACGGACTGGGCACCGAAAAAATGACCGTGCCGCGCGACCAGGTCCACGCCACCTTTCATCCCGCCGACCGCGCGAAACTTCATGTGCAAATCCAGCAAGCGCTGACCCCGGAGACCGGCGGACGGTTGGCGACCGAACATCGCATCCAATGGCCTGATGGCACAACGCGCTGGCTTCAGGTTCAAAAGCGTATCGATTTTGAGCGCCGCGACGGTCCGTGGCGGCCCAAGCGCGGCAATCTGGCAGCGTTGGACATCACGGACCTCAAGAAGGTAGAGACCACCTTGAGTGAAAACGAGGAGCGGCTTGCGCTGGCACAGGGCATCGCGGGCATTGCCTCGTGGGACGTAAATCTGAAAGACGGGCGAACCGTCTGGACGTACAATCTTTATGACCTCCTTGCGATCGACCGCACGACCACCGCATCGCCCGAACTATTCATGGCGAAGGTCCATCCTGACGATGTCGACCGTTTGCGCAACGAATTCGAGACGGCTATTGCCAACGATCTTGCATTCGAATCGGAGTTTCGAATTATCCCACGGGAAGGCGTCATGCGGCACCTTGTGGGACAGGGCCGCGTCGTAGAAAAGGAAGATGGCCGGGCCACGCGCATAATCGGAGTGAACTATGACATTACAGAGCGCAAACGCTCAGAAATACATCTCCGCGATAGCGAACTGCGCTTGCGCACCATCCTCGATGAAACAGCCGCGTTGGTCGGCGTCCTCGACGTCGACGGCACGCTGCGCGAAGCGAACAGCACAGCGTTGAAGGCGGGCAGGCTCGATCGGTTGGAGGTCATCGGAAAACCTTTCTGGGAGGCCCCCTGGTGGACGCATGATCAAGCCGAGGTCACACGTCTTAAAGATGCGGTGGCGCGTGCCGCGAAGGGTGAATACATCCGCTACGATGCCCGGGTGAGAGGGGTCG
This sequence comes from uncultured Hyphomicrobiaceae bacterium, assembly GCA_964632265.1. Lineage (GTDB taxonomy): Bacteria > Pseudomonadota > Alphaproteobacteria > Rhizobiales > Hyphomicrobiaceae > CAJQQK01. The sequence goes on from CAZWCL010000600.1 coordinate 1,729, forward strand.
GCGCCACGTACCTGACCATCGACTTTCATCTGTCACCCGTCTGCGATGCTGACGGTAACGTTACGCTCCTGGTCCCCTCCGCCGTCGACATTACCGAGCGCACGGCAGCCGAAGAAAAACTCCGCACGGCCCATGATACTTTCCGCCACATGGTCGAAAATTCACCCTTTGGCATCTACACCGTCGACGCCGATTTCCGCCTGATGCAGGTCAGCCAGGGAGCG
>CAZWCL010000601.1:0-1947 GCA_964632265.1 uncultured Hyphomicrobiaceae bacterium
GACACCGAACGGCGCGCCGTTCATGGCATGCACTACATCCCCGTGCGCCATGACTGGCTTGCAAAACGCACCGAAGAGATCATCGAGCCTGGGCGCGAGATCGTCGATCCGCATCATCATCTGTGGGACCGGGCAGGGAACCGCTATCTGCTCGACGATCTGCTCGCCGACACCAATTCCGGCCATAACGTCGTCGCCACGGTCTTTGTCCAGTGCCGCGCGTTTCACCGCGCAGAAGGCGATCCGGCGCTTGCTCCGACCGGCGAGAGCGAATTCGCCGCCGGCGTTGCGGCAATGAGTGAGAGCGGCGAGTATGGCCCGACGCGGGTTTGCGAGGGCATCGTCAGCTTCGCCGATCTTCGGTTGGGTGACGGCGTCGAGCGCGTGCTCGATGCGCACGTCATTGCGGCGGGGGGACGCTTTCGCGGTGTGCGCCACATCGTAACATGGACGGACGATGCGGTGCTCATGAACCCCAACTACGCACCGCCACCACACCAACTGGATGACGAGACGTTCCGTGACGGTATCCGGCAGCTTGGACGCCAAGGATTGACCTTCGATGCCTGGCTCTATCACCCGCAGATCGATGAACTGAGAGACGCCGCGAAGGCGTGTCCCGATACCCTCATCGTTCTCGATCATTGCGGCGGGCCGCTTGGGGCGAGCCGTTACGAAGGGCGTCACGACGAGGTGTTTCCGACGTGGGCCGCTTCTATCAAGCAGCTTGGTGAGTGCCCGAACGTTCACGTCAAGCTTGGCGGGCTCGGCATGCGAATCAACGGGTTCCACCACGAAGACGAACCTGAGCCGCCGACATCGCAAGAGCTGGCGGCAACGTGGAAGCCTTATTTCGATACTTGCATCGAAGCTTTTGGGGCCGACCGCTGCATGTTCGAGAGCAACTTCCCCGTCGACAAGGGCTCCTACAGCTATCTCCTGTACTGGAATGCCTGTAAGCGCTATGCGGCCAACTTTTCCGAAGACGAGAAGACCGATCTTTTCGCCCGGACCGCCGGGCGCTTCTACAAACTTTCAAACGTGGACCTAGTCAACTCATGAGTCTTTCCGAAACCGTAGTGCCTTCAACGCCGGTTCTAACGATCGAGGAGGGCCGTGCCATGATTCGGCTGGCGCGGCCGGCGCAGCATAACCGTCTCGAGCCGGCGGACGTGGCTGCGCTGACTGAAATGTTCGAGGGCCTCGACCGTGACGAGCGTGCCCGCGTGCTTGTTATAACGGGCGACGGCAAGAGCTTTTCGTCGGGCTTTCACATTGGCGCGCTCGCAAATGATGCCAAGGGCGACTACGACCCGAATGCGTTCGAGCGGATGGTCGATGCGCTTGAGAATTTATCGATACCGACCATCGCGGCGCTTAACGGCGGTGTCTATGGAGGTGCTACCGATCTGGCGCTCGCCTGCGATTTTCGCATCGGCGTGGAGGGCATGCGCATGTTCATGCCGGCGGCGCGCCTTGGTATCATTTACTACGAGAGCGGGTTGCGTCGTTACGTCTCGCGGCTCGGCCTCAACAACGCGAAGCGCCTGTTCATGACGGCACAGCCGGCCGAGGCGGAAGAAATGCTGGCGATGGGTTATCTCGACGAGATCGTGGCCAAGGATCAACTCGCAGAACGGGTCGACGCGCTTGCTGCTGAACTTGGTGCCAATGCGCCGATCGCTTTGGCGGGCATGAAACAGGCGCTGAACAGACTTTCGCATGGCACGTTCGATAGCGACGATCATGGTGCCTTCCGGGCGCGCGCGGCGACCAGCGAGGATCATCAGGAGGGGCTGCGGGCGTGGGCTGAGAAGCGGCCACCGGTGTTCGGTGGGTCATGACATGAACCGCGCGCTGGCCGGTTGGCGGGCGTCAATGCCTCATTGTTGCTCTGGCACCTCTTCACCGGGAATTGCTGGGCGCGTAGGGGGGAGCCGGTGTACA
>CAZWCL010000602.1:0-1945 GCA_964632265.1 uncultured Hyphomicrobiaceae bacterium
CGGGCTGCCGCTCGGTATCAAGGATCTGCAGGCGACGGCCGGGCTTGCGAGCACGTACGGTTCGCTGATCTACAAGGACAACCTGCCGGAAGAAGACGAGGCGACGGTCGTCAATCTGCGCGATGAAGGGGCGGTCGTGGTCGGCAAGACCAACACGCCGGAATTCGGTGCGGGCGCGAATACCAAGAACCGGGTTTATGGGGCGACAGGCAACCCGTTTGACCCGTCGTTGACCTGCGCCGGCTCTTCGGGCGGCTCGGCGGTGGCGCTGGCGCTTGGGCAGGTTCCGATTGCAACTGGGTCCGACTATGGCGGTAGTTTGCGGACGCCGGCGGCCTACAGCGGGATCGTCGGTATCCGGCCGTCGCCCGGCGTGGTGCCCGGGCCGGAGCGGGCGGCGCTGCTGACGCCGTTTTCGGTGAACGGGCCGATGGGACGGACGGTGGCCGACGCGCATCTGCTGCTCAAGGCGCAGATAGATCTCGATAAGCGCGATATCTTCTCGTCGGATGATGTGATGCGTATTCCAGAGTCACTGAGCGGAGTCGATCTCTCCGGGCTCAATATCGCTTATTCGGAAGATCTTGGCTGCGCGCCGGTCGACAATGATATCCGGCGGATTTTCCGAGAGCGCATCGGGGCGTTCAGCCATGTCTTCGCAACGGCGAGCGAGGCGGCGCCAGACCTCGCCAATGTCCACGATATTTTTGAAATTCAACGCGGTATCAATTTTGCGACCGCGCACATGGAGCGGCTCGACAAGCACCGTGACCTGCTGGGGCCGAACGTCATCGACAATACGGAGCGGGGACTGGCATTCACGGCGCGGGACGTTGCCTGGGCGCAGGCGGAGCAGGGCAAACTCTACCGCCGTTATACCGAGTTCTTCGATGATTTCGACATTCTGATCGCGCCGACCGCGGCCGTGTCGCCGTTCCCACATGAGCAGAACGCGGTCGACGTCATCAACGGCGAGAAAATGCCGACCTACATGCGCTGGCTGGCGCTAGCCTATGGTCTGACGGTCGCGCTGCCGGTGGTGGTGGCGCTGCCGTGCGGCGTGGATCACTTGGGGCTGCCGTTCGGTATTCAGGTGGCGGGGCCGAACGGTTCCGATGCGTTCGTCATCGAGGTGGCGCACGCCCTCGAGCAGGCGCTGGCGACACAGAGCGAGACGGCGCGGGCGGTGCCTGATTGGCGCAAGCTTGCGGGGTAGGCGGCATGTCAACGGCGCCGTCCGGTGAGGCTTGAGGTCGTAGTTATTTGTAAATGGTGCCGAACCAAAGAGTGATACGTCTGTTTGTGCAAGGCAGACAAAGAGGCGTTGCGGTATGGATGAATGGGCGCGCGAACGGAAGCGCAAGCAGATTGCCGATCAGCACTGGTCATGGATCCGCATGATCATCGAGCAGGCCGCCTATGGCATCGTTATCGGGCTGGTTTGCGTATGGCTCTTGTTATTCTACGACATCAATCGCATCGGGACGATGATTGCCCACTCGGAGCATCGGATTGGTTTCGTGGTGCTTTTAGTGTCGGGCTTTTCGGTCACGTTCGGTATGGCGATGGCCGGTACGGCGATTTGGCTGCGCGCAATCTCTCGGGATGATGAGTGAGGGTGGGGGCGGTTGCCGGCGGGCATCCTGGATGAGAGGTGCGCCCACGGAGCGGCGGGCTTTCAACCCGGCGTTCCCTGGGCCTCAGTCCGGCGTTCCCTGGCCTGTATCCGGGCCAGGATGAAGGCGGCGAGAAGGACGGCCCCCATCAGGGGAAGAGTGGCAAGGTTGATGATGTCCCAGCCAGCGCGGGCGGCGAGTACGCCGGAGAGGCCGGCGGCGAGGGCGGTGGTGAAGTAGACCATGAAGTCATGGCTCGCCTGGACCTTGGCGCGCTCTACGGGGCGGTAGGTGGTCGTGAGCAGGGTGGTGCCGCCGACGTAGGTGAA
>CAZWCL010000603.1:0-1939 GCA_964632265.1 uncultured Hyphomicrobiaceae bacterium
CGGACGTCCAATCTCGACCGTAGCAAGCAAGCGCATTAATCGGAATACGCCTGATGCCTAATAGGCATAACCGAAGATCGGAAATCGTTCCCGGGGTGAAAAATTCCAATCGGTGAGCTGTTTAGCCGTCACCAGCTGCAAATATATACACCCCTGCCGCGATTTGACCGATGTCAAAGACACCGGATCTCCAATAGTCTTGTTAGCATTAATGACGCTGCCAGGAGCAGCCTTTGCCGGTTTGAAGAGTTCTCAAACGAACTGGAGTTCCTGTGACAAAATTCGACCACGTCTTCGATGATGCCCTCGACGCTCTCCACAGCGAGCGCCGATACCGGGTCTTTGCCGACCTTGAGCGGCGCGCGGGCGATTTTCCCCGCGCCACGCTACGCACGGCCGATGGCGCGGCGCGTGACGTCACCATCTGGTGTTCCAATGATTATCTCGGCATGGGGCAGCACCCCGACGTGATCTCCGCCATGCAGGAGACGGCTCGTTGCATGGGGGTGGGAGCCGGTGGCACGCGGAACATTTCCGGTACAAATCACCCGCTGATCGAGCTCGAAGCTGAACTCGCCGATCTTCACGGCAAGCAGGCGGCGCTAGTTTTCACGTCCGGTTACGTATCGAACCTGGCCGGTATATCAACGATCGCGCGGCTAATGCCCGACGTCGTTATATTGTCCGACCAGCTCAACCATGCGTCGATGATCGACGGGGTGCGGACATCGGGGGCACGCAAGCAGATCTTCCGCCACAACGATCTCGACCACCTCGAGCAACTGCTGTGCGCCCTGCCGCACGACCGACCGAAAATCATCGCCTTCGAAAGCGTATATTCCATGGATGGCGACATCGCGCCGATGGCCGAGATTGCCGATCTGGCGGATCGCCACAACGCGTTGACATATCTGGACGAAGTTCACGCCGTTGGGATGTACGGTTCGCGCGGCGGCGGGATTGCCGAACGTGAGGGCCTCCTCGGGCGCATTGATGTCATCGAAGGCACTCTCGCCAAGGCGTTCGGCACCCTTGGCGGCTATATCACCGGATCGCGCAGCCTGATCGACGCGGTCAGGTCCTATGCACCTGGTTTCATCTTCACGACCGCCTTGCCACCGCCTGTCGCAGCGGCCGCGACGGCGGCGATCCGTCATCTAAAAGCATCATCTGCCGAGCGCCAAGGTCAGCAAGACGCTGTTCGACGCACGCGTGTAAGTCTCGAGGCTGCAAATCTGCCCGTATTCCAGACGCCGACGCATATCCTACCGGTCATGATCGGCGATGCAGAGAAATGCAAGGCGGCCAGTGACCGCCTGCTCGATGTGCACGACATCTATATTCAGCCAATCAATTATCCAACCGTTCCCAAGGGCACGGAACGGTTGCGGATCACGCCGACGCCGCTGCATGACGACCAGGCCATTCGCGAACTCACTCATGCGCTCTGCGAGACGTGGGATTATCTCGGCTTGTCGCGCGAGGAAGAGCAGCCCACGACGGATTCGGCCGCGAACCTTTTCGTCGCTGCCGGCGGGTGAGCGACGGCGGTAATCGGCTCGATAGCTCAGAACGGCTTGGCATCGACGGAAGACTGTCTTCGCCATGCCTACGATATGGCAGGTGTTAAACTTCTTACGAATTATCGCGCGCCACCGAAATATCTTCGTTGCTGCCTGAAAACGCGTTCGATCTCGGCCGGTTTTCCAGGGAACGGCTCAAGGTTGATGCGGACGATCCCGTCGGATTTCATTACCCAAGGCAATTTCATGAGCAGGCGATGCCATGGCAGCGAGCGCCAGTCAGCGGCGAGAGCTCCCGGCAGGGAGCGGCTGAGCTTGATGTGCAATTCGCTCACTTCCAACGAGCGAACTGCGTAGGTCATGAGGCTGATGTCCTCAACCGATCGCCAAGGAATGAGTCCGAACCCTTCGATAAA
>CAZWCL010000604.1:0-1633 GCA_964632265.1 uncultured Hyphomicrobiaceae bacterium
CACACGCTCGCACGTTGGCACGGGTGCCGGGCGCTACCTGATGAACTGCGCGGTCGAGCTGGCTTTCGCACGGCCGATCGCACTGTTTCATGTGCACACGTGCACCCTCGACCATCCCGCTGCGCTCCACTTCTATCTGCGCTCTAGTTTCGTGCCCGTGCGCCAGGAAATCGAGATCGCGCCGGACCCGCGCATTGCCGGTATCCTGCCGCGCTCAGCCGCCCCGCACATTCCGATCTTCGACGATTCGGGCGGTGTGCCGGCTGCGGCGACTGGCCGGGAGGCTCCGGAATGATCGACCGCCTTGGCATTGTTCATCTTGATTAGGACCTTCGGATCATTGCCACCGCGGCGTCTCCTGCCCCATAATATGATGCAATCACAATAAAATTGTTCGCATGCACGATGCCCGGGAGGCCCAAGACGATGAGTGATGACAAAACCTATCCCGTACCCGCCGAATGGTCCGCCCGTGCCTGGGTGGATGACGCGAAATATCAGGAGATGTATGCGCGCTCGACCGGCCCGGATGCCGATGCGTTCTGGACCGAGATGGGCCAGACCATCGACTGGACGACGCCGTTCACCAAAGTGAAAAACGTCTCGTATGACCCCGACAACGTGTCCATAAAATGGTTCGAGGATGGCCGGCTCAACGGTTGCTATAATTGCGTCGACCGACACCTGAAAGACCGGGCCGACCAGGTCGCGATCATCTGGGAGGGCGATGATCCGACAAACGACGAGCAGATTACCTACCGCCAGTTGCACGAGCGCGTCTCGAAGTTCGCCAACGTGCTCAAGGCGAACGGTGTCGCCAAGGGCGACCGGGTCACCATCTATCTGCCGATGATCCCGGAAGCAGCCTACGCGATGCTCGCGTGCGCGCGTATCGGGGCGATACATTCGGTCGTGTTCGGCGGTTTTTCGCCGGATAGCCTAGCCAACCGCATCAGCGATTGTGGCTCCACTTTCGTCATTACGTCCGATGAAGGCCTGCGCGGTGGGCGCACGATCCCGCTGAAGAAAAATACCGACGAAGCGCTTGCTCATCTGCCTGGCGACGCGGCCAACAGCGTCAAAGTTCTTGTTGTGCGCCACACGGGCGGTGAAATCGACTGGTATGCCTCGCGGGACATCTGGCTGCACGAGGAGTTGGTCAAGGTCAATGCAGATTGCTCACCGGTCGACATGAGCGCCGAGGACCCACTGTTCATTCTCTACACCTCAGGCTCTACCGGCCAGCCGAAAGGCGTGCTGCACACATCAGGCGGCTACATTACCTGGACGTCGATGACGCACAAGTATGTCTTTGATTATCATGACGGCGACGTCTACTGGTGTACGGCCGATGTCGGCTGGGTGACCGGCCATAGCTACATCCTCTATGGACCGCTTGCCAACGGCGCCACAACCTTGATGTTCGAAGGTGTGCCGAACTATCCAACGGCGTCGCGGTTCTGGGCCGTCTGCGACAAGTGGCAGGTCAACATCTTCTATACCGCGCCAACCGCGATCCGCGCGCTAATGGGGGCCGGCGACGATTTCGTGAAGCGTACGGACCGCTCGTCCTTGCGCCTGCTCGGCTCCGTCGGCGAACCGATCAATCCGGAAGCATGGGAGTGGTATCACG
>CAZWCL010000604.1:1643-1937 GCA_964632265.1 uncultured Hyphomicrobiaceae bacterium
CGAGGTTGTCGGTGAAGGCCGCTGCCCGATCGTCGATACCTGGTGGCAAACCGAAACCGGCGGCATCATGATCACGCCGCTGCCGGGCGCCACAAAGCTCAAGCCCGGCTCGGCGACCCGGGCATTTTTCGGCATCAAACCGGCGCTCGTCGATGACAAAGGTACGTTCCTCGAAGGCGCGACCAGCGGCAACCTCGTTATCACCGATAGCTGGCCGGGGCAGATGCGCACCGTCTACGGTGACCATGAGCGCTTTGTTCAGACTTACTTCTCGACCTACCCCGGCAACTATTT
>CAZWCL010000605.1:0-1934 GCA_964632265.1 uncultured Hyphomicrobiaceae bacterium
GAGTTCAGCGAGCGCCGGTGACGTCAGTGGACCGGTCGCGACAATGATGCTCTCCCAGCCGGGCTGGTCAAGATCCCTGACCTCTTCACGGCGTATATCAATGAGCGGCTCGGCCTCGAGCGCGGCGGTAACGTGGCCCGAAAACCCATGCCGGTCGACGGCGAGCGCGCCGCCGGCCGGCAGCTTGTGGACATCCGCAGCCGCCATGATCAGCGATCCTGCGCGGCGCATCTCGCCGTGCAGGACGCCGACGGCATTGCTGGTTTCATCATCGGAGCGAAACGAATTCGAGCAAACGAGTTCTGCGAGTCGGTCGGTCTCGTGTGCATCAGTCGCAGCGAGCGGGCGCATCTCGTGGATGACGGCTGGAACGCCGGCGCGGGCGAGTTGCCAGGCGGCTTCCGAACCGGCAAGACCGCCGCCGATGATGTGGACGCGATGGGTGATCGGAAATCTCCCGGTTGGTTGGTTGCATTTAATGGAAGAAGATAATCTGCGAGTAGGATCGTGCAAGGCTGTATGACGACGCGGGCTTTTGGGAGCAAGGCATGGAAGACGAGACGACCAACGACACGGCACCCGGCGGCGGGCGCCATCAGTTTCTTTCCGACAACAATGCCGGCATCTGCCCGGAGGCGATGGCGGCCCTGGCGACGGAAAACGCCGGCGGCCACGCAAAAGGATACGGCGACGACGGCGCGACCGGACGTGCTCGGCGTGCGATCGCAGATCTCTTCGAGACTGACTGTGGCGTCTACTTCGTCTTCAACGGGACAGCGGCGAATGCGCTCGCGTTGGCCCAGCTGTGTAAGCCCTACAATGCGGTGATTGCGCACGGGTTTTCACATCTCCAATGGGACGAGGCCAACGCGCTCGGCCTGTTTGGCGGCGGCGTCTCGCAGGTCTTGATCGACACGCCTGCTGCGAAATTGACCCCTGAGGCGGTCGAAGACAAGGCAACCCGGTTCGAGGGCATCCATCACGTCAAGGTCAATACGCTGACGGTCACGCAGTCGACCGAACTCGGCACCGTCTACACGCTCGATGAGATCAAGGCGTTCGGCGAAATCGCAAAGCGGCACGATCTCCGGTTCCACATGGACGGAGCCCGCTTCGCCAACGCCATAGCTTCTGTCGACACGTCACCAGCAGAAATGACATGGCGGCGTGGCGTTGACGTCCTTTCGTTCGGCGGCGTGAAGAACGGCCTCGCCATAGGCGAGGCCATCGTCTTCTTCGACAAGTCCCTGACCGAAGAATTTGAGTGGCGGCGCAAGCAGGCCGGACAGCTCAATTCCAAAATGCGCTTCGTCGCGGCTCAGTGGCTTGGCCTGCTCGGCGGGGACACCTGGCTGGCCAACGCCCGTCACGCCAACCGGATGGCGCAGCGCCTTGCCGACGGGCTGCTCGCCATCGATGGTGTCGAACTCATGCATCCGGTTGAGGCGAATGGGGTGTTCATTCACCTGCCCCCGGCCATGCAGACAGCGTTGCGCGATCGAGGTTGGCAGTTTTATACTTTTGTGCCACCAACGGGTTGCCGCCTGATGTGCGCTTGGGACACACCCGCGACCACAATAGACGCATTTCTCACCGATGTTGCCGATGTCGCCTCGTGACAAGTGCCCCATTGCCCCATCGCCTAAGTGTCCCAGTTGCCTTGAATATGCCACGTCTCGGCATAGTATGCGCGCGCTTGAGAACAACGGGGGCGGCCGTCTGGCCGATAACGCATGCGCAACATTTTTTACTTGATCTTGGCCGTGCTGTTTTTTGCGGCCGCTTATGTCATCTGGGCAATCGCCAACGAGCAGGGCGTTATGGTCGAGCCGCGCACGCGCTCTCTCAGCCCGCAGGCCATCGGCCCGCCGCCCTCCGGCTTGATCGCCTTCATCCAGCAGTGGCAACCGGTACTTTCATTGGTCTCGTCGGTC
>CAZWCL010000606.1:0-1929 GCA_964632265.1 uncultured Hyphomicrobiaceae bacterium
GATCGAGCAAATGATCGAAGGACGTGACTATCTCGTTGATCGAGCCAAGGAGGCCGGCGTCGCCTAATATCGGTCGGATATCAATCGGACACCGACCAACGAATCCCGCCGCCACCGAAGAGCAGCGGGTTAAGCCAAGTAAACCAAAGGGAGAAACCTCAATGAAACTTTTAACTTTCGGCGCAACAGCGATCGCCGGCGTCACGGCATTTGCGCTGACCGCCGCTGCCGCCGACGATTACCCGTCAAAAACGATTGAAGTCGTGACCCATGCCGGTGCCGGCGGGGGCACGGATGTCAACTCGCGCATGATGATGCTGAGGGCACGTCGGGTTCTCGGCGCGGATATGGTCGTCGTCAACAAGCGCGGCGGCAACGGCGCGGCGGCGATGAACTACTTCAAGTCGCGCCCTGCTGATGGCCACACCATCATGACCTTCACGATCGGCCACGCCATTACCATGGCGAAGGGCAAGACTGATCTCAAAGTCGATGAGATGACGCCGATCGCTCGCGGCACGAACGATCCGCAAATCCTGATGGTGAACTGCAAAACGAGCAAATACAAAACCGGCGAGGAACTGATCGCCGGGATGAAAGAAAACAAGCTGAAATTCGGGACCACCAATATCGGTGGTATTGACCACATCACGGCCTACATCTTCGCCAAGAAGGGCGGGCTGAAGCAGCCGACAATCGTACCGTTCAAGGGCGGTGGCGAAGTGTCAACGCAGCTCGTCGCGGGCGCCGTGGACGTTGGCACGCTGAACCTTTCGGAAGCTGCCTCGCAGGTCGAATCAGGCGACATCTGTCCACTGATCGTCCTTGGCACGGACCGCATGAAGCCGATCCCCGATGCCAAGACCGCACAGGAACTCGGCATCGACGTCGTCCTTGCGACGGTGCGCGGCTTCGTTACGCATGCAGATGTGGAGCCCGCCAAGGTCGAAACGCTTGAAAAGGGCCTGATGGAAGCCATGAAGCACAAGGTGTATCAGGCTTATCTCGAGTCATCGGGACTTGACAGTTCATCGCCTGCCGACGCCGAGGCGTGGGGCCAGCAGATCAAGTCGATGATCAAGGAGTTCGGGCCTGCGCTCAAGGAAATGGGTCTGAAGTAGGCTCGATCTGATGGCTTCCGAACCCAACACTCACAACCAAGAGGCTGCCGACCGGCAGCCTCTTGCGCTGGTCGACTGGCTGGTGCCCGCGGTCATCTTCGTGTTTTGCGCGATTGTCACTTACGTCGCGTTCCAACTCGACACCGCGCCGGAGATCATCATCGGCCAGGCGATGCAACCGCGGTCGTTTCCGATTTTCCTGATGGCCCTGATCGCGATTTTGAACGTGATCCTGATCCTGCAACTGATCAGCGGCGACCGGATGCCGCGCGTCAGCCAACCGGTCACGACCTGGGCGACGATGGCTCTCATGGTCGTGTTCTACGTTCTAACGACATATGCCGATATGTTCATCGGGCTTAGCGCCGTGATCTTTGCGATGTGCGTCGTGTGGGGCGAGCGGCGGCTCTGGCTCGCCGGAGTGGTTGCGGTCATCACGCCGCTTTCCATCTTCTTCCTGTTTGATCTCGTCCTGCAAATCCGCTTTCCGCGCGGCATTCTCACCAACCTCTATTACGGGTAAGAAACGTGATTGAAGCGCTCGCGGCCATGGCCTCGGTCATTACCGACCCTTATCTGCTGCTCCTCATTTTTCTGACGACGATCGTCGGCGTCATTATCGGGGCCTTGCCCGGACTCGGAGCGACCACGGGCGCGGCGTTGCTGCTGCCCTTCACGCTGACGATGGACCCGGTGCATGCGATTGCGGTGCTCGCGACGATCTACGTCTCGGCGACGTTCGCCGGCTCGATCACCGCGATACTGATCAACACGCCCGGCACGTCAGCGGCTGCCGCAACGTGTCTCG
>CAZWCL010000607.1:0-1928 GCA_964632265.1 uncultured Hyphomicrobiaceae bacterium
CATGTTTGTTTGTTCCGACACGGACTATTGCGACAAGCGGCGAACGGCGGCCGGCCAACCCGTGGCCAAACCCGGGAGAGCGGACGCGTGATGGATGACACAGCCCAGCCGCTCCTCATTGCACAGGATGTGTCGAAGAACTACGGACCGCGGGTCGGATGCCAGGACGTAGCGTTCGAGATCTACGAGGGCGAGGTGATTGCCGTCGTGGGTGAATCGGGCTCGGGCAAATCGACGTTACTTTCGGTCTTGTCGACCCAACTTGCGCCTTCGGGCGGGGCCGTTCATTACCGGATGCGGGATGGCAAGACGCAAGACCTCTTCGCATTGGGCGAAGCGGAACGGCGCTTTTTGCTGCGCACCGACTGGGGCTTCGTGCATCAGGATGCGCGGCTGGGACTGAGAATGGGCGTCACGGCCGGCGGTAATGTCGGTGAACGACTGATGGCGGTCGGCTGGCGCAACTACGGTGCCATCCGGCAGGAAGCGGAACACTGGCTCGATCAGGTCGAGATCCCAGACGACCGTATCGACGAAAAGCCACACTCGTTCTCGGGCGGCATGCGGCAGCGGCTGCAGATCGCGAAAAACATGGTAACACGGCCGCGGCTCGTCTTTATGGATGAGCCGACGGGCGGGCTCGATGTGTCCGTTCAGGCGCGTCTTCTCGACCTGATACGCACGTTCGTGACATCTTATGGCCTTGCTGCGATCATCGTGACACATGACCTCGCCGTTGCGCGGCTGTTATCCCACCGCACTATCGTCATGCGTCATGGCCGCGTGATCGAGACCGGATTGACGGATCAGGTGCTGGACGATCCACAGGAGCCCTATACGCAGCTCCTCGTATCTTCGATACTGCAGGCATAAGAGGCGACATGTCAGACAATCGGGAGCTCATTCGCCTCGACAACGTAGCAAAGACATTCACGATGCACCTACGCGGCGGCGCACGGCTGCCGGTCGTCGAAAACGTGAAATTAGACGTTCGGTCCGGCGAGTGTGTCGTGCTTGGCGGCCCGTCCGGTGTCGGCAAATCGTCGATCCTTAAAATGATCTATGGCAACTACCGAACGGGCCAGGGACGTGTGCTCGTGCGCAGCGAGGCTGCGTGGGTGAATGTTGCCGAGGCATCACCGCGACGCGTGTTGGAACTTAGGGCGACGACCATTGGATACGTCAGTCAGTTCCTCCGGACAATACCGCGGATCAGTGCGCTTGAGATTGTGACAACAGCAGCGCACCTGGAGACAACAACGCGAGAAGATGCCGAGAGGCGGGCGCGGGTCCTGCTCGAGAAACTCAATGTGCCCGAACGACTTTGGGGATTGGCGCCGGCGACCTTTTCGGGCGGCGAACAGCAACGCATCAATATCGCCTGCGGGTTTGCCGCCGACCGCCCGATCATGCTGCTCGATGAGCCGACCGCCTCGCTGGACGGCGCCAACCGCTCGGTCGTGATCGAACTGATCGAACAGTGCAAACAACGAGGTGCCGCCATCCTCGGGATCTTTCATGACGACGACGTTCGTGAACGCGTCGCCGACCGTGTCATCGATGTAGCCGGCTTTCAACCGAAGGTGCCCGCCCATGCCTGAGCCAGCTTCCCAGTCAATCTTCTTTGCCGGCCGCATCGTGCTCGCCAATGAGATCATTGACGGCCATGTCGGGGTTGAGAACGGTGCGATCGTAACCGTTGATAGCGGGCCGGCGCCCGCATCGGCCATCAAGCTCGAGGCCGATGAGCTTCTGCTGCCGGGACTGGTCGAGTTGCATACGGACCATCTCGAGAACCATCTGACGCCGCGGCCCAAGGTCCACTGGCCGATGGTTTCGGCGCTCCTGGCGTTCGATGCCCAGATCGCGGCGTCCGGCATTACGACCGTGTTCGACTGCGTGCGGGCGGGCAATGATGCCGACTATGC
>CAZWCL010000608.1:0-1918 GCA_964632265.1 uncultured Hyphomicrobiaceae bacterium
ATGCGAAAAAGCGCCAGGCGTCGCGAGCCACATGAGTTCTTCAACAGCCTGTTAGAGTGCTGCGCGAGGCAAAACCACGCCGCCGGCCTTATCCGGTGTCCAGGCAACCGCCAACGATCGAGGCTCCATGAAACTGCACGTGACGTTGACCTCGCCCTACGCCCGCCTGGCACGCATTGCGATTATCGAACATGGCCTTGACGGGCGCGTTGACGTTATCGAGGCGCGCACGCGGCAAACCGGCTCTCCCTATTATGCGACCAATCCATCGGGCCGCGTGCCTTATCTCGAACTCGGCAACGGCTGCGGCTTCGAAGAATCCAACCTCATTTGCGCCTACTTCGATCATATCGGCTCGGGGCCGCCGCTCGTCTGGGCGCCGGAACATGCTGACTGGGAATACGGCCGCCTCGATGCGCTGGCCCGCTCCTTCGTCGACGGCATCTCGGTTTGGTCACGCGAACTCCGCCGCCCTGAAACTGAGCGCTCGCCGGCAATCATCGCCCACGAGACCGCGCGTGCCGAACGTTTCGTCGACGTCTGGTCCAAGGAAGTACGCCACCCCATCATGCAGGGTGCCCCCAATCTTGCCCAGTTGACCCTCCTGGCCGCGATCGATAGCGCCCGGGTTTCGCTCAATCGTGATTTTACCGCGCCCTCTGAAGCAATCGCCGTCTGGTATCAGCGCCTCGCGCAACGCCCGTCGATTGTCGCAACCCGCGCCCCATGCCCCGCTTGAAGACCTGAGCCCCCGAAAGGAACCACCCTCATGACCGCCGCTCCCCGTTCCGAAATCCTCGCCTGGCTCGCGGCGTCGAAAGGCGACATGCTCGCACTTCTCGAGCAGCTCGTGAACATCGACAGCTGGAGTTACGACAAGGCTGGCGTCGATCGCGTCGGCGAAGTCATCGCCGGCTTCCTCGACGCAAACGGCATCGACGTCACCCGCATCCCCGTCGAAGGTCACGGCGATTCGTTCCGCGCCTCCGTTGGCGCGGCTGGTGGCAACCGGCCGATCATGATGATGGGCCACCGCGACACCGTTTTCCCAACCGGCGAGGTCGCCAGGCGGCCCTTCAAAGTCGATGGCGATCGCGCATACGGGCCGGGCGTCGCCGACATGAAAGCGGGTCTCGTCCTCAACACCTTCGTTCTCGTTGCCTTCGCCAAATTCGGCGGCGCTCCAGCGCCGCTCGTCGCGCTTTATACCGGCGATGAGGAAATCGGCTCGCCGACATCGCGCCCGATCATCGAGAACTCGGCCCGCGAAGCCCGCCTCGTGTTCAATTCCGAGCCCGGCCGTCCAACCGGCAACGTAGTGACGGGACGCAAGGGTGGCGTTTTCATGCGTTGCGAAGTGGCCGGTGTCGCAGCGCACTCCGGCGGCAACTACGAAAAGGGCCGCAGCGCGATCGAGGAAATCGCCCGCAAGATCCAGGCCTGGCACCAGGTCACCGACCTCGATGCCGGCGTCACCGTCAACGTCGGCCTCATCGAAGGTGGCCAGTCCGTCAACACCGTCGCCCCGTATGCCAAAGCCGAGATCGACCTGCGCTACGTGGAGCCGGCTCAGCGCGAACATGCTGTCAGCGCCATCCGCGAGATCGCCGAGGCCTGCTCCGTGCCGGACACCACCGCGACCCTCGAGATCCTCGGCGAGTTCAAGCCGCTCAACCAGACCGCGGAGGCCGCCCGCCTCTTCGAGCATTACGTGGCCGCTGCGGCCGAAGCTGGCCTCACCGTCAACGGCGAGTTCTCCGGCGGCTGCGCCGACTCGGGCTTCACGTCCGGCGTCGGCACGCCGACCGTTTGCGCCACCGGCCCGGTCGGCGGCAACGCCCACAGTCCGGAGGAATACCTCGAAATTGAAAGCCTGGTGCCGCGTGCTCAGACCATGGCCATCGCCATTCTCGGGGCG
>CAZWCL010000609.1:0-1885 GCA_964632265.1 uncultured Hyphomicrobiaceae bacterium
AGAGCGTCTGGGCAACGATAACGGTGCCAACGAGCGTGCCGAGCAAAGCTCCGCCGATTAGTGCCGCACCGGCGCCGGTTCCGAACAGCCAGTGAGCGATGCTGCGCCGCTTCATCTCGGCCTTGGTAATGACCTCGACATCGGGCAGTCGATTTTGCAGCGCGGCCTGGACACTGTCGCGGTCAGCACCGGGCTGGAGTTGCACGAGATAGAAGGTCGCCGCTTCGGACGGCATGCCAATGATGCTGCGGGCGCGGTTGAGGGTCGTAAAGATGTAGGGCGTTGTGGTGAATGAGCGGATGCCGTGGGTGAGAGCTGTGACGCGGACGCGCTGACCTTTGACCTGAGCGGTGGAGTTCAACCCCTCGACGCCGAGGTCTTTGAAATAGGTACGGTCGATCATCACAGCATCGGGAAGTTTGAGCGCCTCGATGCTGCCTTCGACGATGTTCCAGGGGACGAGGCCTTCGTCGGCTGGATCGGTGCCGACGATGACACATAGCTGTTCGCCGCCTTCGGGGCGCTGCCACTTGGAGAAGGCGGCGACAATGGGGATGGCGCGCGAAACGCCGGGGGTCGACAGGGCCGCATGGCGCTCGCTGCCGGTGAGAATACCAGAGCCTTCGAAGCTGTCAGCGCCGTAAGGCACGATCCAAAGGTCCGCCTTGGCCTTATCGATCATCGAAATGATCATCTTGCTGGTGCCGGCATAGAGACCAAGTTGTACAGCAACAAGGACGACGGCGAAGAGAATGCCGATCAGCGTCACGCTCAATCGAATGCGGTCGTGAAACAGGTTACGCAACGCGAGAGTGAGAACCATGACCTATCGACCAATCCATTTGAACAAGCTGCGCCGAGCACAACTGCAGATGATTTTCGTGGCTCGCAGCCACCCAAGGCTCTTGCCCCGGCTGCGGCATAAAACTGCGTACATGAGCGTGCGCCCCGAGAAGGCTCCCGCACCGCAAGCCCCGTCCATGCACCAATTGCGCCAAGCTTCCGGGTGCACCCGAGAAATACGGCACCGACGTGGCAGCGGGCACAACGGCAACTGCTACCTAATCGACATCAAACGTCAATCGCGAACCTGCCATGACACAACGAAGACACCGTTATACCACCGATTGAAAGGCGATAAATTCCAAACGCATTATGAAACCTACAGCCATCTGTGAAGTTTTACCCGAACAGGGTTGCCATAGCGTAACCACGATCCTCCATTTATATTGGAATGCAAAGGCGCAAGGGAAAGTACTGCGTCATTATGGAAACCTAGTTAGAGGCAGATAATGCAGCAATCACCCTGTTTGCGTATCCGCTCGCAACGTAACATTCCCGTGTCCGATTGTAACGAAACGCGTATCCGGGCGCGACGTTCCGGGGGCCGATCAGTCGGAGCCGGTGCAGCTCTCGGCTTGTTGGGAGTGGTCTTGATGACCGCATCGCCGGTGGCCGCGCGGCAGGACGTGACGGGTATCTGGTACGACAGCACGGGCAAAGGCGCGGTTGAACTCTCGCGGTGCGGCCGTTCAATCTGCGGGCAAATCGTGTGGCTGCGTCAGCCGGTCAATGACGCAGGAGTTCCGCTTACCGACGCCAACAACCCGCGCGCGGCACTGCGTGAACGACCCATTTGCGGTCTGAGTATCGTATCGGGACTGAGGGCACAGCCCGACGGCACATGGGATGGCGGGCGGATCTACGACCCAAAGGTTGGAAAAAGCTACAATGTCGCGATAGAGAAGGTCGGACGAAGCCAGCTGCGTATCACCGGATATCTTGGCGTGCGCTTCCTCGGCAAATCATTCATCTGGACGAAAGCGCCGCAGAACCTGCCCTCGTGCAAGAGCGCATAAGTGCGCTTGTTTTCGCTCACGGCGCG
>CAZWCL010000610.1:0-1880 GCA_964632265.1 uncultured Hyphomicrobiaceae bacterium
GGGATCAATTACCTGGTAGCCGGCGGCGTCAGCCACGCGCGCACCATCACGTTCCCAGACAACCGGGGGCGGCCCACCAAGGGCAACGGTAATGCGCGCCATCAGTCTTCCAAAGACACCGTGACCCACTATAAGATCCGGCGGCTCGCCATTCACGATGGCATGATAAGCCGTAGCAGCCAGGGCGAGGACAACGCCGTTCTCGGCAAGTCCACCATCGATCTTCGCGACCCGGCCCGGCGCGGCAACCAGGCGCTTCGATGTCGCGCCGAACAGCGCCCGGGCATTCTGGAAACAATGAGCCCCGGGAACGAAAACCGTGTCGCCGATTTTGAGGTCGCCGTTGCGGCCGACGATCTCGACGATTTCGCCGACGGCTTCGTAGCCTGGCACCAGCGGATATCCCATACCTGGGAAGTCCGGCATGCGGTCCTCCCAGAGGAGCCGCTCGGTTCCAGTGCTAATTCCGCTGTAGACGACATCAACCATGAGATCGCCTTCGGTCGGCGCGCACAGCGTCAGCGTTTCGAGAGAGACTTTTCCTGGCTTCTCTAGAACAACCGCCGTCGTGCGCATGTGCCAACTCCGGAATTCGCGAATGACTGCCCGCTACCAATCGGGTAACTGTAAGACTATCGTTACAATTTATAGTGTCAATTTATTTTTACACTTTTTGGCGGTGCGTCGGCGACGATGATGCGGGCGATCAAAGCGTTTGAATTTCGAACAAGGCGGCAATTGACGAACCCCGCGGCGCGGAGAAGCGAAATAATCTCGTGCGTTTGCCGAGGTCGCCCGCGGCCCATGGCATAGAGATACATACCGAAATAAGCGTCGGTCACACGATCGCCGGCACGCGACAGCGACATCGGCTCAGCAATCAGAACGCGTCCGCGCGGCTCAATTGCGCGCGCCGCCGACTTGAGTAACGCGCCCGCAACATCATCATCGTGATCCAGCAGAATGCGGACGAACGAAATCAGATCCGCCCCCGACGGCAGAGGGTCTGTCTTGAAATTGCCACCGACCACGCAGCTGCGACGGCCGAGATCGGTGCCCGCCAAGGAGAGGCGCGCGCGCTCGGCGACACTTGGCAAGTCGAAGAGTATAAAATTCAGATCTTTAGAGCCCATCGAAGCCGCCTTGATGAAGGCGCCATCGCCGCCGCCGACATCGAGCAGAGTGCTATGGTTCGACAGACGGTAAGATTGGAGAATTTCCTCCCCGATAGCCGGCAACGATGCTGCCATGAGTTTGCTGTAGGGGGTGGTCTGGTCCGCCGGCAGGGCATCTGGCTCCTCGGCGCCCGCATAGGGCCAGTAGCTGGCGAGCGCGCCGCTGCCGCCGCCGCTTTTTAGAAACTGAACGGGATCACGAAGATCTTCGTACAGTTCTGGATGATGCTCGATCATTTCGCGCAAGCCTGGATTGGCCAACAAGGCCGCGCCCAGTTCACCCAAACCATATCGGTCGTCGCTCCGACGCTCTACGAGGCGCAACGCCGAAGCGGCACCGAGAAGTTTTTCAGTTGCCGATTCGGAGATACCGACCGCCAGAGCGAGCTCCGCGGAGGAGGAAGGTTGCGATCGAAGGCGTTCGAGAACACCAAGCCGCACACATGCGAGCAAAGTCTGCGAGTAGACGAACCCGGCGCAGATATCGAAGAGTTCTTTCGCGCGGCGGTTGCCAATGCCGCGAAGCAGTGGCGTCGAAAAGACAAAGCGGTGAAATGCCGGACTTGTGAGCAGACGGTCGCGAACGGCAAGCAACCTGTCACGCAGCGTTTGCGCCCGGCCCGGCGGGGTGGCCGCCTGACGGCTGCGTGAACCATCGCGCCGGACCAACATCAGGCTGCTTGTACGCCATCAGCGGCGAGGGCA
>CAZWCL010000611.1:0-1879 GCA_964632265.1 uncultured Hyphomicrobiaceae bacterium
ACCCGCCACATTGTGGCGCCCCTCGGAGGCCGGCCGTGCGGGGCCGTGGGGCCGACTAGCCGTGAGAAATGAAATCTAGCGCAGCTCCGGCGTCCCACCGACCACCTTCGCGTGATGTTCAATGGCGTATCGGTCGGTCATGCCGGCGACGAAATCGCCGACCAACCGCAACCGCCCGTGCTCGGGCATCTCGGTTGCCGCCGCCGCCCAGTCATCCGGCATTGGCGCCCGGCCGGCCGCATAGTCGCTAACGAGATCACACACGACACCTTCCGCCCGGGTCATGACGTCCATCACCCGTTCGTGGTGATAGAGGCGCTCGAACAGAAAGGCCCTGAGCGCCTTCAGATCGCTGAGCATTTCCGCCGAAAATGCCACCGTCTGGCGCCCCCCCATGCGGATGTCGTCCGCCGTCTCCGGGCCGAGTTCCTCAAGCCGCCATCGCGATTCCTGCACGACATCGCTGACCAACCGCGTGATCAGCACCCGAACCAATTCGTAGATGTCACGCGATTTATCCCGCATCGGCCGCCTGTCGAGCACCATCTGGATCTCGTGCAACAGCTTCACGTCATCTAGATCGCTATGGTCGATCAATCCGGCCCGCAGCCCATCGTCGATATCGTGGCTATGCCATGCAATGTCGTCCGCCAAGGCCGCAACCTGCGCTTCCGCCGACGCATGTTGGTCCAGTTTCAGATCCATTACCTTCTGAAACCCGGCCAGGGCCTCTACCACCCGCCCGTCCTCCGCCCGCTCCGACCCGATCGGCGGCCCGTTATGTTTGATCAGGCCTTCGAGCGTTTCCCATGTCAGGTTCAAGCCGTCGAACGCCGCATAGCGCGTCTCCAGGCGCGTCACGACACGGAAGCTTTGCACATTGTGATCAAATCCACCGGTTGACGCCAACGCCCCGTCAAGCGCCCTTTCGCCCGCATGGCCGAACGGCGGATGGCCGAGATCATGCGCCAGCGCCAACACCTCCGCCAAATCCTCATCGAGCCGCAACTGGCGGGCGATCGTCCGCGCGATTTGTGCCACTTCAAGTGTATGCGTCAGCCGCGTCCGGTAATGATCACCCTCATGGAAGACAAACATCTGGGTTTTGTACATCAGCCGGCGGAACGTCGCTGAATGCAACACCCGGTCTCGGTCGCGCTGCCATGGTGAACGCGTCGGGCACTCGGCCTCATCGAACACCCGCCCCCGGCTCGAAAGCGCACTTGCCGCATAGCCAGCCGGCGACCGCTCACCCGGCCGCAGCTCCGCGCCATAGCCGTGTGCCCCTGTGGTGCGCTTTTTTGACCTGATGACCGGTGCATCCATCGTTTCGCATCCTTTCCACCAGCCCACTCGCAACCACTGACTGAAGGCTTCGCCGGCCTCGCGTGTTTGCGCAGGGCTTGGCCGTAGCGCCGCGAAGCATTACATCAAAGATCAGTACGAGCGGCGGTCGCCACAATAGCCTGCCAGCACTTCTATCGGATTCGGAACCAAGACTCATGACAGCAACTGAAAACCAGGTTCGCGTTAGCGCCACCGCAGCCGAGCGCATCAACGCAATTACGGCCTCGGAGGCCGATAACAAGTTTTTGCGTCTCAGCGTTGAGGGCGGCGGTTGCTCCGGCTTCCAGTACAAGTTCGACCTCATCCCCGAGCCGGAGCCAGACGACCTGCTCATCGAGCGCGAAGGCGCAACTGTCGTGGTCGACCCCATTTCGCTGCCCTTCCTGGAAGGTGCCGAACTCGACTATGTTCAGGAACTTATCGGCGCATCTTTCAAGGTTGTTAACCCGAACGCCCAGGCTTCCTGCGGCTGCGGCACAAGTTTCACCATCTGAGCCTGACGGTCCTGTCTCTACCCGGCCCGCCTCTAGAG
>CAZWCL010000612.1:0-1854 GCA_964632265.1 uncultured Hyphomicrobiaceae bacterium
AAAACCGTAAAAACGAAGGCTTTCGAAAGGGGATGCATTGTCGTCCTCTGGCCGCGCGGCACTATTTGCCTCGTTCGCTGAAATCCCGGTCACGCGGCTGATCGTATCTACTACGTCCAGCGTTGGAAACGCGCACGCGGTCCTTCAGCTGGAGGTGCGCGCGAAAGGTCTATGCATGTTACTCAAAATCCTGATCTCGGTGACGGTGATCATTGCCGTTGGCGGATTTGTGGCCTGGTCGGGTCAGCGTATTCTCGTTTATTCGCCGGACCCGGAACGGGTTGATCCGAAGTCGCTCGGACTTGATGGCGTGCGGGAGGTCATCCTGCGCACGCCCGAGGGCATCGAACTGATTGCTTGGTATGGCGAGCCCAGTCGGCGTGGCCGGCCGACACTTCTTTATTTCCACGGCAATGCCGGCAATCTCGAGTCGCGCGCTGGGCGGATGGGTGAGTATCTCGCCAAGGGTAACGGCATGCTGATACTCAGCTACCGTGGATATGGCGGCTCCGGTGGCAGCCCGACGGAAAAGAACAATGTTGCGGATGCGCGTGTTGCCTATGATTGGCTCCGCGCGATAGGCGTCCCGGCTGATCAGATTATTCTCTATGGCGAATCGCTTGGCTCAGGCGTTGCCGTACAACTCGCCGCCGAGGTCGAGGTTGGCGGGGTGATACTTGATGCCCCGTATACGTCTATTGCTGAGGTTGGTGCGCGGCTTTATCCGTATCTGCCTGTCCGCACATTCATTCTGGACCGCTACAACACGATAGCGCATATCGGCGAGATCGATGCGCCGCTGCTGATCGTGCACGGTGAATACGATTTGCTAATCCCCATTGAAATGGGGCGGGAGCTTTTCGCCCGTGCGAAGGCGCCTAAGGAATTCGCGGAGATTGCCGGGGCGGGGCACGCGGACCACTATCTGTATGGCTCGTATGACGTCATCCACGCCTGGCTGGACAGGGCAGTAGACCGCAGCAAAGCCTTGGCAACCGAGCCCGGCACCACGCCTGAAAAGACTGAGCGGTAGGGTCGAAGTTCTACGGCGCTAACGGAAAACCCTGAACCGGAAAACGGTGCCGCCAGCCAAGGCATGATAGCCGCCGGAGATCATGCCCGCGGGGATTGGGCCCCGGAGATCGCGTCAGCAGCCGTCAGGCTTGGGCCGACCCAATCCGGCGGCCTAGATCATTTCCGGTTTAGTTGCAGACCGTTCGTAACCGGGGCCGTCGCCGGCTAAACCGGAAAAATGATCTACTCTACCAACGTTGGGCCCGCTCTAGCGGCGGCCGGTCGGCTTGCTTTTGCCTGCACCCTTAGCAGGTAGCAGACCTTCGCGCTGAGCCTTCTTGCGCGCCAGTTTGCGCGCACGGCGGATAGCTTCGGCCTTTTCGCGGGCGCGCTTTTCTGATGGCTTCTCGTAGAAGTTCCGGAGCTTCATCTCACGGAATATACCCTCGCGCTGCATCTTTTTCTTGAGCGCTTTCAGGGCCTGATCGACGTTGTTGTCACGAACGAGAACTTGCAAGTGATCCCTATCCTTGTGGTCGGGGCGCTGGTAAAAGCGCCGCTAAGCGAAATATAGATGTTTCAAGCACCAATCGCCGCTTGAACGCCCTTCAAGCGGCTCGGCTATACGCTTCTCAGTAACAAATAGCAACCGGCGCGCTGAATGTCCAGCCGGCGGCGACCGTCCACTGTGTTTTGTCGATCGTTTGCTTCTTGGTCGGGGAGAAGATTGCCTGGCCGCGGCATGTCGTCGGAGCACCCCACCCCCCGCCCGGGCCTTGCAACGGTATTTTTGCCGCGCGATCCGCCAGCCGGGAAGTGGCGCAGCGGATCATGTCAGCA
>CAZWCL010000613.1:0-1847 GCA_964632265.1 uncultured Hyphomicrobiaceae bacterium
GGCGTCGTCAGCCAACGCTTGATGCCCGTAAAGCCCAAGCACCGTTCCGCCCATGTCGAAGAAGCAGACCTGATCGCTTTCGAAGTTAGCCGCGACCAGTCCCAGCCTCTCATAAAAGGCCCGGGCCGCAGCAACGTCCCGAACGCCCAGCGTCGTCATGCTCAGCCGCTGCGGCAACCGCTTCTCAGCGATGATGTCCACGTCCCGTCGTGTCATGACCGCCCCTTGATTCACCGGCTGTCAGGGCTCAGCGCCCTTCCCAGGTCGGTTCACGTTTTTCGACGAACGCACCAATACCTTCCTCGGCATCGCGCGCCATCATGTTGCGCACCATGACGTCGGAAGCATAATCATAGGCCTCGCCAAGGCCGACCTCAAGCTGACGATAGAACGCTTCCTTGCCAATCGCGACCGTCAGCGGCGACTTGGAAGCAATCACCTGCGCCATTCCCATCGCCTCATCAAATACCCGGTCACCGGGCACGACCCTATTGACCAGACCGAATTCCTCCGCCCGGTCGGCCGGCAGCATTTCACCGAGTAGCAGCATCTCCATTGCGTGCTTACGGCTGACATTTCGCGACAAAGCGACCATCGGTGTCGAGCAAAACAACCCGATATTGACGCCGGGTGTGTTGAAGGTTGCCGTCTCGCTCGCCACAGCTAGATCGCAGGTGGCGACAAGCTGACACCCAGCCGCAGCGGCAACGCCGTCAACCGCGGCAATAAACGGCTTCCGCGAGCGCACGATCGCCTGCATGGTCTGCGCACAGGCGGCCATCGTCTTCTCAAAGAATTTCCGCCCACGATCATCATCACCGCGGTGCGCCGTCAGTTCCTTGAGATCATGACCGGCACAGAACACCGGACCTTCGGCCGCCAGCACAACGGCGCTTGTTTCTTTATCCGCCGAGATATCCTCGATAGCTGAGTTGAGGGCGCCGAGCACTTTCAAAGACAAAGCATTGCGCCGTGCCGGACAATTGAGCGTGATGATCGCAATCCCGGCCTCCCGCCGCACCACAACTGGCTCGTCTGACGGATCACCGCCCTTCACCGCTCGCCCTGTCCCATCCATAGTATTTACCTCGCATCCATTGGAACCAACCGCCACAACCGGCAAACAAGCGCACGATCCGTGCCGTTCCGCTGGCAAATGCCGCCGCACCGAACATTGCACACCAACCGCCCCACCCACGAAGTGGTCGCCGGCCGCACTTTCTCGGGGCGCGTCCGGCATATCAGATCGGACGGGCAACTGCCTACCGCGACCTACTCGAACAGCGACGTCAGCTGCTTGAAATACTTTTGAACGAGCTGCACGTTTTCCGGATGCTCCAGCTTGGGCGTCTGCGCCATCGAATCCTTGATCGACTGGACGAGTTGCTTTTTCTCATCCGCCTTTAAATCCGGGTCGGCTTGCGTATCTTCAAGCTCCTCCTTAAGCCTTTCCATTGGCTCCTTGAAGCTACCATCCTGATCGTCGATGCCGGACATAACGAAGGTGATGTTGGAAACGGCGACCTCCATCTCATCGAACGACTTGTAGCCACCTTCTTTGGCCAGCGCCTCCAAATCCTTTTGTAGATTTGGATCGGGTTTGTCGCCGGCCTGATCGATCCGGTCGAACAGCTTCGATAGCTTCGGAGCCACCTTGATATAACCAAGCACCTGATCTTCGCTCAGCTTTATCTGCCGGAAGCCGTCCTCTTGTGCCAAAGCCGGCCCAGCCAGGGCCAGCAGCGCCACCATCAAACTTCTCAGGGCTAGAAAGGCCGAATGCCTCACCATCGTCATATACTGCATATCGTTATGCTCCTCTCGAGCGATGAAGTATCTGTACGACG
>CAZWCL010000614.1:0-1845 GCA_964632265.1 uncultured Hyphomicrobiaceae bacterium
GCGGGGACTGGAAGGTAGCCGGCTAGACGGCAATCGCCGTGTTGATCGTGA
This sequence comes from uncultured Hyphomicrobiaceae bacterium, assembly GCA_964632265.1. Classification (GTDB taxonomy): domain Bacteria; phylum Pseudomonadota; class Alphaproteobacteria; order Rhizobiales; family Hyphomicrobiaceae; genus CAJQQK01. The sequence continues at coordinate 52 of CAZWCL010000614.1, forward strand.
CCTGTCCTTGCGCGCTCGGCCTGGCTGTGCCGATTGTCCATGTGGTCGGTGCGGGACGCCTGTTCGAGCGGGGCATCATGATGCGTGATGGCGGCTCCATCGAGAAGTTGAATGAGGTCGATACGGCGCTGTTCGACAAAACGGGGACGCTGACGCTCGGGCAGCCGAAAGTCGTTGCTCGGCACGTCAGTCCGCGTCAGAGCGCACTGGCGGCGGAGCTGGCGCGGGGATCGCGGCATCCGGCCTCACAGGCTATTTTGAGGGACCATCCAGATGCTCCGGCGGTCGGCGTGAATGACCTGACGGAAGTCGCCGAGGTGCCCGGCTCAGGGGTCGAAGGTTGGCTCGATGGCAAACGCGTGAGGCTTGGGCGGCTGCAATGGGTTCACGAGATCGCGCGCACATTGCCAGTGGAGACGTCGGCGCCATCGAGCGTCGCCACGAGCGCGCGCACTGCGGTATGGATAGGTGTCGAGGGCGAGGCCCCAGCATCGTTCGAGCTTGAGGACGGGATGCGCCCCGATGCGCGACCAAGTATACGGGCGCTGCGGGACCGAGGCATTGATGTTGCGATACTGTCGGGCGATGTGATGGCCGTGGTGGAACGACTTGGTCGGGCGCTCGATATCGAGGCGCGGTTCGGCGAGATGAGGCCGGCAGACAAGATCGATGCAATTGCGGAACGTCAGGCGGTAGGGCACCGCGTGCTGATGGTCGGGGATGGATTGAACGATGCCCCGGCGCTGGCAAGCGCTGATGTTTCCATGGTGCCGGCTTCGGCGAGTGATGTCGGGCGGCAGGCGGCGGATTTCGTGTTTACCGGCAGATCTCTCGGTGCCGTGCCGTTTACCATCGACATCGCGCGACGGGCCGATCAACTCGTTCGACAGAATATTGCTCTTGCAGTGCTGTATAATTGTTTCGCGGTGCCGCTTGCCGCGTTCGGTTTCGTGACGCCATTGATCGCGGCCATTGCCATGTCCGGATCGTCGATCCTTGTTGTGGGGAACAGTCTTCGGCTGCGCTCATTCAATGCGGGTATTGATGAGCGACAGCCCGTTGCTGGTCGAGCAGAGGGTGGTGATGGCGCGACACCATCGCTTACCGCGATGGCGCAGGAGGCTTGACGATGAACCAGGTCGCAATTTTGATACCCATCGCGCTCGTACTTGGCCTGACCGGTCTTGGGGCGTTCGTGTGGTCGCTCAGGAGCGGGCAATACGACGATCTCGAAGGCGCGGCCCAACGAATCCTCGACGACGATGAGGAAGATGAGGTCTAGGGGGAGGACTGGGGGACGAGGGTTGGGGGTGGCGGCCAGCGGAGCCCGGATTGTTATTTTGCGCAAAGATGGTGCGGACGGCGGGACTTGAACCCGCACGATCTAGGATCGAGGGATTTTAAGTCCCTTGTGTCTACCGATTCCACCACGTCCGCGTTTGTCGTTCCTATATCGCTTTGCAGGCTCTCGATGTCAAAGGCGGGGAGGTGGTGTTCCGACGCCGCTGTTGATCTTTGCTGTCAGGTTGCCGTGGCGGATGCTCGCGCGCATCAGGATGAACAGCAAAAGTGCGTTCAGAACATGCCAAAGGGGGTGCGTACCAAGGGGGCCATCGAGGGGCGGGGAGAGCCCCATATCGGTTGCGGCGCACCACGTGCGGTCGACCGTTCGCAGCGTGAGGGAAACGGCGAAAATCGCGCCGGCGGTCAATAGAGAGCGGGCTGCCGGATGGCGCATGGTGGCGAGGATCGCGCCGAACAGGATGAGCACGCCGAGGGCCGGCAGATAGCCGA
>CAZWCL010000615.1:0-1841 GCA_964632265.1 uncultured Hyphomicrobiaceae bacterium
CGATGTGGTGCGGCGAATTCTGGCTGAGACCGGTGACATGCCGGTTGATCAATATCGTCAGACCCAAGGCAGCTATAACTTCGATCGTTATGTGACGATCGCCGTCAAGAAATTCCAGCAGCGTCATGGGCTCAGGCCGACCGGCCGGCTGGACCGGCCGACGCGGGCGCAACTGGCCGTCTCTCCGGAAGCGCGGCTACAACAGCTGCAACTCAACAGGCGGCGCATTGCCCAGATGGTGCAGGGGCGCATTCCGGACCGCTACGTACTGGTCAATGCGGCATCGTTCGAACTCGAGGCTGTCGAGCGATTCGAAGTGCAACAACGTCATCGCGTGATCGTTGGCAAGCCGGACCGGCAGACGCCGGAAATAGAGGCAACGATCCAAGGGCTGAACTTCTTCCCCTATTGGCGCGTGCCGATGAGTATCGCCCGCAAGGACCTCTTTCCACGCCTAGTGAAAGAACCGGAGTATCTCGAAAAAGAACACATCCGCGTCCTCGAGAAGACGTACGACGGGGCGCCGCTCGACCCGAGTTCGATCGACTGGACAACGGCTGACGCCAAAGTCGTGAAGTTTCGCCAGGACCCGGGCCCCTGGAACGCGCTGGGTCTTGTTCGGATCGACATGCCGAACGATGAGATCGTCTACATGCACGACACGCCGATGAAGCCGCTCTTCAAGCAGCGATACCGGGCGTTCAGCGCCGGATGCGTGCGGGTGCAGGGCGTAATGGATCTCGTGGCATGGCTGGCGCAGTACGAGCCGGGATTCACGAAGCCCGGTGCGGTCGGCCAGATCATCGAGCGCGGACAGCCGCTGGACGTCACGTTCACGCGTCCGGCGCCAGTTCGCTTCACCTATGTCACGGCGTGGGCGGAAGCGGATGGTTCGATCCAGTTCCGGCCGGATATTTACGGGCGTGATGGTGCGGCTGAACTCGTAGGCGATGCCGACCCGGAAGCGCTTGCGGCCCAGCCCCGGTCATTCTCACCTTAATTCTAAGCAGCCCTAATCAGGCAGCCGCGACCAGATATGTTGCGGCGCGTACTTGACCTGAGGTTCGCCTGCCGCCCACGCTATCAACAAGATCAACGCACGTGGGAATGAGACCGAAATGCTGCCACTAGCAGGTTACGTCGATCGCTTGTCAGCGAGGCCGGGCGAGACGCTGAACTTCAAGTTGTCCAACGCCACCGGCGAGGCGGTCGAGGCCGCGCTCGTGCGCGTGGTCTCGGCTGATGCCAACCCGGCCGGGCGCGGGGTGCTTGAAGAGCGTTTGCCCATCGAGTTGCCGCGGCTTGATGTGGGCCATTACGACGTGCCGCGCGGCTCGTGGGGAGAGGTGGTTCTCGGCGATGCGCTGAACGGTGCCGGCGCCGTCACGCTTTGCTTTTCGCTTCGCCCAACGCGACGACCAATGCGGGGCGCAGCACTTGTGCTTGCATTCGGGGAGGGCGAGGATACATCGGTCGCCATCGTGTTGCGTCCGGATGGCAGACTTGCGGTGGGTGATGCCGTCACGGGCGACGCCCTTCCAGAGGGCGAGTGGGCCGATGTGGCACTGATCGTTGATCCGTTGAATACCCGCAGCCAACTGATGGTCCGGCCTGTACGCGGTGGCGCAGCCTGGTCTTCGGCGGCAGCAGATGGGACCTTGGCGCAACTGCCAGGCGAGAGAGGGCGCATGCTGCTCGCGGGTGACCCGGGCGGCAGGTATGATCATTTTGACGGCTGTATCGAGAATCCGACGGCGTATCCGGCGGTGCTCAGCGCTGATGAGATCGACGTGGCCTTTAGCGACGGGCACGGGACCGGTGGTGTGGCCGGTGCGGCCTTG
>CAZWCL010000616.1:0-1815 GCA_964632265.1 uncultured Hyphomicrobiaceae bacterium
ATACATTTTCCCGACGACGGAGGGCATACCGCCAGGGCGGCGGAGGCGTTTTTGCTATCGCGCGGCATCATCCTGCGGGGGACTGGCGGCTACGGCCTCGACCGCGCGCTGCGCATGACAATCGGTACGGCGGATGAGAACCGCTCCGTCGTCGCGGCTATCACAGAATTTCTCGAAACATCATAGGTCGTCATGTCGAACGGAAAGTTCCAGAAAGTGGCCCTGATCGGTCTCGGGTTGATCGGGTCGTCGATTAGTCACGCGGTCCGGCGCGGCGGCCTTGCTGACAGGATAGACGGACACGCGCGCTCTGCTGATACGCGTGAGACCGCTCAACGCCTGGGGCTGGTCGACGCGGTGCACGAGAGAGCTAGCGATGCCGTGAAGGGCGCAGATCTCGTCATTCTTTGCGTGCCGGTTGGGGCGTGCGGCCCCATAGCACGCGACATCGAGGCACATCTGAAGCCGGGTGCGATCTTGACCGATGTGGGCTCTGTCAAAATATCCGTCATCGACGACGTGGCACCGTACGTTCCCGAAGGCGTGCATTTTATTCCCGGCCACCCCATTGCCGGGACGGAAAATTCGGGCCCGGAGGCCGGCTTTGCAGAACTCTTCGACGGACGCTGGTGTATTCTCACTCCAGATGCTCGCGCCGACAAGGGCGCGGTCGAGCGGCTTAGCGCGTTCTGGCAGGCGCTTGGTTCCGACGTTGAAGTGATGGCGCCTGATCATCACGATATGGTGTTGGCGATTGTGAGCCACCTACCCCATCTCATTGCCTTCAATATCGTCAATACCGCGCGGCACCTGGAGCAGGTCACCGACCGTGAAGTGATCAAATTCTCGGCGGGCGGCTTCCGCGATTTCACGCGAATCGCCGCGTCCGATCCGGTGATGTGGCGGGATGTTTTCTTGAACAACAAGGAGGCGACGCTCGAGATGTTGGGCCGGTTTTCCGAAGACCTCACGGAGTTACAACGGGCGATCCGGTTTGGCGACGGTGCCAAGCTCGAACGATTGTTCAGCGAGGCGCGCGGGGTGCGCAAGAGCATCATTGATGTCGGGCAGGACACGGCCGCTCCGAACTTTGGGCGGCACGGCTCACAAAACGATCTGGCCGGCGAGTGAACCAATTTGCAAGACTACGACAACAATCGCCCTGCTCCACGCGAAGAGACACTTTGGGTCTTTGGGTATGGTTCGCTGATGTGGAACCCCGGGTTTGCCTTCGCGCAACGCCTCGGCGCCCGGTTGAACGGCTATCGACGCGCATTCTGCATCTACTCGACACATCACCGCGGTACGCACGAAAAACCTGGCCTGGTTCTCGGACTGGATCGCGGCGGGGCCTGCGAGGGAGCCGCGTTTCGGATTCGTCCGGAGGACCGTTCCGAAGTGCTGCGCTATTTGCGCGAGCGTGAACAGGTCAGTGGCGTCTACCGCGAAGCACGCGTGTCGCTGGACTTGCCTCTCAGTGATGGCGCCGGCAACGGTTTCGAGACTGTCACTGGTATCGCCTATATCGTCGAGCCGCGACATCCCGGCTACACCGGCCCGCTAACGATTTCCGAACAGGCGCGCCTGATCCGTGCCGCAACCGGACTCTCGGGTCCCAACGTGGAATACCTCGTCCAAACCTGTCGGCAGCTACGTGATGCCGGCATACGCGACCGTGAAATCGAGCGCGTGCTCGCATCGGTCGGCGGCCTTTTTGCATCGCGGGACGGCCCTCAGGTCAAGGCGGCATCGCGGGTTCTCATCAATGCGACGCGGCAGCAACGTCCCTTCGCGCCGCTGCTGCATCGCGCGCAA
>CAZWCL010000617.1:0-1815 GCA_964632265.1 uncultured Hyphomicrobiaceae bacterium
CCGTTGTTTGCTTTTGATTTTGCCGAGGAGGCCGGCGGTCAGGTCGTCATCGATAAATCCGTGACCGGTCTTCGCGGTCAGTTGCACAATCACCCGGCGCGCGCCATGCGGGGCAGCCGTTGGAGCGGGCGGGAGATGTGTTTTCGCCATGCACCGGCTGAATACGGTGCGATACATTTTCATTCCGATGACATGACCGATTGCCGTTGGCCAACGGCCCTTTCCTGGCAAGTGCCGGACGATCTCGCGAGCGGCTGCTATGCGCTGCGGATCAAGGCTGGCGAGGCGGAGGACAACGTGCCCTTTTTCATCGTCCCGCCGAAGGGGAGGACGACGGCACGTATCGCGGTTCTGGTTTCGACGTTTACGTACACGGTCTATGCCAACCACGCGCGGCCGGAGTATCTTCTCAGTTCGCGCTGGCGTAATGGGTGGCACGAGCAGACGGCTGCCTGGGCCGCTTATCCGCACAATCCCGGTGATCATCCGGAGTATGCGTGGTCGACCTACAATAATCACAGCGATGGATCGGGCATTTCGATTTCGTCGTGGCATCGTCCGATGCTGAATGTGCGGGTTGGCTATATTACGTATCCGTTCGAAGATATCCGTGCTTCCGGGCTGCGACATTACCCGGCTGATACGCATCTCCACACATGGCTTGAAGAGCAGGGTTATGCGTTTGACGTCATTACCGATCAGGAGTTGCACGAGGAAGGGCTCGACCTACTGTGCGACTACACGGTGGTCCTGACAGGGTCTCATCCAGAATATCATACGCGCGATATGCTGGATGCGCTCACAGCCTACCGGGATCACGGCGGCCGGTTGATGTATCTCGGTGGGAACGGATTTTATTGGAAGGTGGCACTCGACCCGGCCCGTGACGGGATTATCGAAATTCGCCGGGGCGAGGGCGGCATACGCGCATGGGCTGCGGAGCCGGGCGAATACTATAATCAGTTCGATGGTGAGTATGGCGGTCTTTGGCGGCGCAATGGCCGGCCGCCCCAGGATCTGGTCGGGGTCGGTTTTTCCGCGCAGGGCAACTTCGTCGGCTCGCATTATACCGTGGATGAAGCTGGCCGGCAGTCGCGGGCAGGCTGGATGCTCGAGGGGCTTGGCGAACCGGAGATCGGCGGACATGGGCTTAGCGGTCATGGCGCGGCAGGCTTCGAGCTTGACCGTGCCGACAAGGCGCTCGGCACGCCGCGCCATGCGGTGGTGCTTGCTACGTCTGAGGGTCACGAGCCGGAGGCGCCCTGGGTGCTGGTGCCCGAAGAACGCCTGACGCATCTCACTACGTTACCGGGGAAGTCCGATCCGGAGCTCATTCATGCCGACATGGTATTCTTCGAGACGCCGATGGACGGCGCCGTCTTTTCGACCGGATCGATTACCTATTGCGGGTCACTGCTGACGAACGGCGGCGATAACGACATCTCCCGGCTGACGCGCAACGTACTCGACCGCTTCAGCGATCCGGAAGCCTCGTTTCCGATGCCTGATGCCGCGGAGGGTTAAGAGATCTATGCCTGTGGAGAGCTATGCCTGTCATGTGCGCCGGGGCGCCAGGCTTGATCGGTCGACCGGCGGCAAGTGACTGGCTGCCGCCGGACGCGGGGGGCGAAGAGGCCTTGGTGCTCAGTCGAGCGGTGCCAATTCGATCGGACGTTGTTCCTGGTAGGCGGCGGCGATCGAGATCAGACGCGACTCCGAGAAGGGGCGGCTCATGAGCTGAAATCCGTTCGGCAGCATGCCGGAGAAGGCTGGATAAGGCAGCGTCAGCGCCGGCAACTGAAGGTAGTTGAGGGG
>CAZWCL010000618.1:0-1812 GCA_964632265.1 uncultured Hyphomicrobiaceae bacterium
GCGAAAAAGCGCCAGGCGTCGCGAGCCACATGAGTTCTTCAACAGCCTGCTAGGCGCTCGGCTGAAGGTTTGTGCCATGGATAATGGACCACTTGTATTTATCGTATTTGTAGCGACGGTTATGATTCTTTCCGGCATACTTGGCGGTATCCTCGCCGGCTTCAAGAACCGCGATTATTCCTATTGGATCGCCATGTCGTTTCTGGTTCCGCCGTCCATGATCGTCCTTCTGCTGCTGCCGACACTCAAAGGTCCGCGCCCGCGCCGCATGACACTCGACGAGGAAGACGCCCGCGAAGGCGATTGAGCGCACCGCGTGTTCCCACGCGTCAGCCACGTCTGCGAAATACCACGCGCCTCACGGCCAAACCCCGCCGACACTCGGGTCGACGGGGCTATGATTGCATTGATAGAACCAGTCATCTTCTGCTCAATAGTAAGTCGGCTTCGGGCAGTAGATCCGGTATCCGCGGCGCTGTTTCCACTTGCAGCGGCGGTACCACGACCAGCCCCGCGAATAGTGTCTGCGATGCCAGCGATGATGACGCCCGCGGTAGCGCCCGCGCCAACGGCGATGATGAAAGCGGCGGCGCCCTCCGCGGTGACGCCCGCCGCGGCGGCGGCCGACCTTTATAATATCGGCAATCGGCGCCTTGGCGCCGGGTGCCGGTTTGGCAACGGCTATGGCGGCCGAAGCAGAGCCCTGTGATGCTACCATCATGACGAAAGCAGCGGTCAGGGCCAGGATCAGTTTCTTGAACATTTCGCTTCTCCGAATAATCAGCTTTGGTTTCTCGCCGGCGGGTTATTCCGCCTGACTGACGTGACCATGGACCTCCGCGCGCCCTGGCGCTGTTCCGGGCGGAACACTGCTGTCTTTTTCCGAAAGAACCACACGGCCGACCTGTCCGCTGATAATCCGCGCGGTCGGGCGTCAGCCGTTTGCACGTTCATCCCGTCTGCGCCAACATTGCTCGTGTCGAGAAGCGAAAGACGGGTGGAGAATGGCACAATCGATCAAGGCGGCGGTCAACGGCCAACCTGTGGACCTGCCCGACAGCGATGAACCTTTGTTGTTCGTCCTGCGCAATTCGCTCGCGCTGCGTGCGACGCGGCAAGGTTGCCTCGCGGGTGAGTGCGGTGCCTGCACGGTACTGGTCGATGGCCACGCGGTGATGTCGTGCACGATCGCTGCGTCGTCGTTGGAAGGCGCCACGATCGAAACCGTCGAGGCGCTCGAAACGGACCGCGTCGGCCGCGCGCTAGTCGAAGCATTTCTCGCGCATCAGGCCGGCCAATGCGGCTATTGTCTCGCCGGTATCCTTATGCGCGCCGGAGCCCTCCTGAGAGAGGCGCCCGAACCACTATCGCGCGCGCAAATTGCGGCGGCATTAGACAGAAATCTCTGCCGCTGCGGCGCCCACCTTCGCATTCTTGACGCCGTCGAAGCAGCCGCTCGGCGGTTGGCCGCGCCCGAGGAGATCTCGTCATGACGCCATCTCATCCAGCGCCAGTCCCCGCGCCACCGAGCCTCAACGACAACCCCGCGATCGAAAGCTGGTTTTCATTCGCCGACGATGGCCGGATCCTGCTGAAAACCGGCAAGGTCGAGGTCGGCCAGGGCGTGCTCACGGCCCTGGTCCAGATTGCAGCCGATGAACTGGACGTGGCGCCGGACCGCTTCGATATCCTATCCGGAGATACGGCCGACGGCCCGGCTGAGCCGGCAACATCGAGTTCGATCTCAATCGAGCAGACGGGGGTTGCGGTGCGCCGGGCTGCGGCTGCGGCCCGCGCCGTGATGCTCGCACG
>CAZWCL010000619.1:0-1810 GCA_964632265.1 uncultured Hyphomicrobiaceae bacterium
GCCAGCAACGCTACGGCAATGCCACCGCTCGATCAGATCGTCAACGGTTTTGCAGGATGATCCTGCTTGGTCTTCGGAGTGTGTCTTGCTGCTACGGGCCGTCGACCATCTGAAAGACTGGCTTGGCACCGATCCCCGCGCGGCTCCGTTATTGGAAAATGAGAATTCAGAGGCAGACGAAGAGAAAAGTGCCACACCGGCAGCGGCGGATGTCTACTCGAGTTCTGTGCTTGAGCATTTCGCATGTGCCTCACCGCTCGCCGCGGCCCAGATCAAACAAGTCGCGACCGTAATCGAGACGGTTCGTGCGAACTGGCCGTTGGGGCGGCCGCTGCGCATCCTGCAACTCGGCATTGCCGGCGGCGGCCTGACGCACGCCCTGGCGACAGTGCTTGGACCCAATGCCGAGGCAACAGCGCCTGCGCATCTGGTGGTTGGCGATACTGACGAGAGCGCGACGCTGCGTCTTGCAAGCCTTTATGTCCGCCAGGCGGGATTCGATGTCGTGCACATTACGGGTGAGTTGGAAGAACTCGACCCGTTCGGCAAGTTCGATCTCGTGATCTCAGTCAATGGCTTGAATACACTGCAGAACGCAGGCGTGGTGCTCGCCAAACTCCGCGAACATGTCGCCGATGGCGCGCTGGCGATCATCTCGGAAACGGAGCCGACCGCTTTCCACGACGTGATCTTCGGTGGTACGCGGGGCTGGTTCGATACCGCTCTGGTCGAAGGTGTGGCGCATGGCCGCCTACGCTCAGGCGAACAATGGGCGCAAGCGCTGGAGCCGTCAGGCTTTGTCGAGGCGGTAGATCCCGTATCCGGCAACGCGGCCCTACCCGGGACCGGGCTCGTGGTTGCGCGGGCTCAACTCTCCTCACATGCGGATGATCAGAATTTCGATGATGGCGCCGAGCATGCGACCGCAGTGGCTAACCGTCAGACGCTGATACTGCCGGGTGACGCGGCAGACGCCGGTCTGGTGCAGAGCCTAGAAGTTGCACTTGATGAGGCAGGCTGCGCACCGGTCTCGGGCACGATCGGAACGGCGAATTTCGAGGAACTGCTCGACAACTGGTTTAATAGCGCGCCGGGCAAACGGGATATCGTTTTCCTGTCACCGGCTCATGGCGATGACCAAGGCTCGAGCGGACAACGCAAATCGGCGCAGGCCGTGTTGCTTGCGGAGACAGCTTCACTTACCCGCCTGTTGAACCTGATTGGCGACAGGCCAGCTCGGCTCTGGATCGTTGCCGAAGGTGGTGCGCGCGCGATCGCTGGTTTGGGCCGCGCATCGCCGGTACAGTCAGGTCTTTGGGGGTACGGGCGGACGGCACTCAATGAATTTGCCAACCTCGACATTCGGCTCGTCGACTTCGGTGAGCCGTTGTCTCTGGCAACGGCGGCCCATACGCTCGGCGACCTCGTTCGTGAAGGCTGCGATCTAAGTGAAGTAATTGTAACGGACACGGCGCTACATGGGCTGCAGGTGCGGCGCGGGCCGCCGCCTGAAACGGTCTCGCAGCCGGATAAGGCGCGTGACAGCTTAGCCGATGATCAGGCGACAGTTCTTGAACTCGTGCAAAGCGGCGATCTCGAGTCACTGACCTGGACATCCGCCAAACGATGCAGCCCTAACACAGGTGACGTTGAAGTCGCAGTCGAGGCAGCCGGCCTTAACTTCCGCGACGTCATGTGGTCATTGGGGTTGCTGCCGGAAGAGGCACTCGAAGACGGCTTTGCCGGGCCGACGGTCGGATTTGAATGCTCCGGGCGCGTAGTCAGCGTCGGCACCGGGGTCACGGACTTC
>CAZWCL010000620.1:0-1804 GCA_964632265.1 uncultured Hyphomicrobiaceae bacterium
CTACACGGCTCTGAACACTCTTTCCCTACACGACGCTCTTCCGATCCGCCGATCGACCCGATTCGCGAAGAACTCGTTATGAGCCTCGTTTCGTTCATCGGACCGCGGCCAAACCTGCTCGACCTGGAAGGCTCCGCCGACGGGCGCCGTCTCGAGGTCTATCAACCGATCCTGTCCGATGAGGATCTTGAACGCATCCGCCAGATCGGGGAGGTGGCTGACAACAACTTCAACTCGTTGACGATCGACATCACCTATGATGTCGCCAATGGCGCGCGCGGCATGGAGCCGGCGCTCGATGTAGTGTGCGCCGAGGCTGAGGAAGCGGTGCGGTCCGGTCGCTGCAACATCATTATCCTATCGGACCGGCGGATGGGTCCCGAACGTGTTTCAATCCCATCACTGCTCGCCACCAGTGCTGTACATCATCATCTTATCCGGCAGGGACTTCGCACGTCGGTCGGTCTCGTCGTTGAGACGGGGGAGGCGCACGAAGTCAACCAGTTCGCGACGCTTGCCGGCTATGGCGCGGAAGCGATCAACCCATATCTCGCCTTCGAAACCCTGGTGCAGCTCGCGCAAGCTGTGCATGAGGAAGAGCTCAGCGAGAAAGAAGCATCGAAACGGTTCATCAAGGCGGTCAATAAGGGGCTTTTGAAGGTGATGTCCAAGATGGGCATTTCGACCTACCAGTCTTATTGCGGCGCGCAGATTTTTGATGCGATCGGCCTGCATACATCTTTTGTCGACCGCTATTTCACCGGCACGCATAGCCAGGTGGAAGGCATCGGCCTCAATGAAATTGCAACGGAGACATTCGAGCGTCACCGCCTTGCATTCGGCGACGTGCCGGTACTTGAAAAGTCTCTGGATGTGGGCGGTGAGTATGCGTTCCGTATTCGCGGTGAAGCGCACGTTTGGCGGCCTGGCGTGGTCGCAGATCTCCAGCATGCGGTGCGGGGCGGGACGTCAGACCAGGTGCCCGAAAAATACCGCGAGTTCGCTCGCCAGGTAAATGATCAGTCCGAGCAGTTAATGACGCTCAGAGGACTGTTTCGGGTGCGGCCAGCGGCTGAGAACGGCCGCAAGCCGGTGCCGCTTGAAATGGTCGAGTCAGCCTCGGAGATCGTCAAGCGTTTTTCGACCGGCGCGATGAGCTTCGGCTCGATCAGCCGGGAGGCCCACACCACACTCGCGATCGCGATGAACCGTCTTGGGGGCAAGTCGAACACGGGCGAGGGCGGTGAGGAGCCTGACCGCTTCAAGGCGATGACAAATGGCGATTCGATGCGTTCGGCCATCAAGCAGGTTGCCTCCGGCCGCTTCGGCGTTACGACGGAATACCTCGTCAACTCGGACATGATGCAGATCAAGATGGCGCAGGGCGCCAAGCCCGGCGAGGGCGGGCAGTTGCCCGGCCACAAGGTCGACCAGACAATTGCGAAGGTGCGCCATTCAACGCCGGGCGTCGGCCTGATTTCGCCGCCGCCGCACCACGACATCTATTCGATCGAGGATCTGGCCCAGCTGATCTTCGATCTCAAGAACACCAATCCCGAGGGCGACGTATCCGTGAAGCTCGTCTCGGAGGTCGGAGTCGGCACGGTCGCGGCCGGCGTCGCCAAGGCGCGCGCCGATCACGTTACCATCTCCGGCTTCGAGGGTGGCACCGGGGCGTCGCCGCTGACTTCGATCAAGCATGCGGGCAGTCCGTGGGAGATCGGTCTGGCCGAGACGCATCAGACGCTGGTTGCCAACGAGCTTCGCAGCCGCATTGCGGTGCAGGTCGATGGCGGCCTCAGGA
>CAZWCL010000621.1:0-1803 GCA_964632265.1 uncultured Hyphomicrobiaceae bacterium
GGTTGGCGAGCGGTGAACTGAGGTCGGTTGACCGGTTGTCATTGCTGGAAGGCGCGAATGCGATTGCGGTCAGGCGCGATGATGGCAACTGGGAAGTGGCGCAGTTTGAACGTGCGGAACTTGTCGGCGAGCGCACCTACGTGCTTCGCGGCTGGCTGCGGGGGCAGCTTGGAAGTGAAACCTGGAAGGAGAGCGGCGCCGCCGCTGCGGTGACAGGCCAGCCGTTTGTCGTGCTGGATGAGACGTTGGTGCGGGTGCCGGTCGGCGAAAGCGGTGTCGGCCGACCGTTCAATTGGCGGTACGGGCCAGTGACGCGCGATGTCGGCGACGGTAGCTATGATGGCGAGACACATGCTTTTGCCGGTATCGGACGACGTCCGTTTGCACCAGTGCATGTTCGAGGATGGCGCGAGGCGGCCGGTCATCTCAACCTGAGCTGGATACGGCGCACGCGCATTGGCGGTGATAGCTGGGAAGCGGCCGAGGTTGCGCTCGGTGAGGCGGTGGAGGCCTACGAGGTTGACATTGTCGACGTGAACGGGACGGCCGTACGTACGCTTGCCGTGTCGGAGCCGTCGGCGGCTTACAGTGCGGCTCAGCAGATCGCCGACTTCGGGTCGGTGCCGGCCGCGTTGCGATGCCGGATCTATCAAATGAGTGCGACGGCAGGACGGGGCAAGCCTCGTGAGCTCGAGGTCTAAGCGGACCTCGGAATTTCGAAAAGACAACATCGGTAATTACTGAACTGGGGTGCGAGATGCAGCAGCCGCAGAGCGTGAACGTGCGCGCGGATGAGAGGCAGCCGGCGTGGCTTGCCGAGGCGTGGGGTGAATTAGGAGTTCACGAGGTGCCGGGCCATCGCCATAGCCGGCGGGTGCTCAGCTTTTTTCGTGACGCCGATCGGGGCGACATAAAGAAAGACGAAGTGCCCTGGTGCGCGGCGTTCGTTGGGGCCTGCCTCGAGCGTGCGGGGCAGGAGGCGACGGGATCGCTGCTGGCGCGATCTTATCTTGATTGGGGCAAAGGGCTTGAGGCGCCGCGCTTCGGAGCGGTGGCCGTGTTGACGCGCGGGGCGAACCCGCGAGCAGGCCACGTCGGGTTCTGGGTCGGCGAGACGGCCGATAAGGTGTTCTTGCTGGGTGGCAATCAATCCGACGCGGTGACGGTCAGCGGCTATGCGAAGTCGCGGTTGCTCGGTTTTCGCTGGCCAAGTGCGGGGACGGGCCGCCGGGTGCCTGAGCCGGCTCAAGAGGCGGCAAGTGCACAGGCCAGCGAGACAGCGCGGTTTCGAGCGGCGCTCGCGCACGTCCTCGAGATGGAAGGTGGCTTTACGGACGATCCCGATGATCCGGGCGGGCCGACGAATAAAGGCGTGATCCTAAGTGTGTTTGCCAAGCATATGCGGCGTCCGCTGACGCCTGCAACGCGCGCTCAACGGATCGCGGAGCTGAAGCGCATTTCAGATGATGCAGTCGAGGATATTTACCGCGGCCGTTACTGGACGCCGTCGCGGGCGGCGGAGATGACGACGGCGCTTGGCTTCATGCACTTCGATGCGTCTGTCAATCAGGGTCTGACGGGGGCGGCAAAACTGTTGCAGCAGGCGCTCAGGCGGCAATCGCCGGAGCTTGATGTGGATGGCGAAATCGGACCGCTGACGATGGCGGCGATTCGGCGGGCGGCGGTGGGCCAGCTGCTGGCGGATTATGCGGAGGCGCGCCGGGATCACTATCGGGCGCTGCATCACTTCTGGAAATTCGGGCGGGGCTGGCTGCGGCGGGTCGACCGGACGGCGGCGCGTGC
>CAZWCL010000622.1:0-1801 GCA_964632265.1 uncultured Hyphomicrobiaceae bacterium
CCCGAAACGGCGGTTCCCATCGTGGCGGTCTTGACGGGCGGCCGGCAGGCCGGCGACAGACCCCATGGCGGCGGAGACAACGGGTAACGTCGCCAAAGCCTGGGCGATGGAACGGAAGCGCGGCGGATCATAAACCGGTGCGCTCAGGCTCTTGGCGGCGGAGCCGACGCTGCCGCCGGCACCTTCATGGAGGCGCACCAGAGGCACGCGATGCTGTAGTGCCAGTTGCTCGGTATAGACGCTCTTGCGCAGGCCGGCCGGCGAAGGCGAACCGCCTTTCAGCGTAAAATCCTCACCGCCGACAACACACAAGCGCCCGTTGATCTTGCCAAACCCGACAATGAAATTTGCCGGTGTAAAAGCATCTTCGCCGTTGTCGCCGGGCTCATTGGCGCCGGCGCCAGGGCCGACTTCATCAAACGACCCGCTGTCGAGAAGCGCGTCGATGCGCTCTTTGAGCGTCAACTTTCCCTTCGCGCGGTGGCGCTCTACAGCCTCTTTACCGCCCTGCAGCGCAGCACGCTCGGCGCGGCGCCTGATTTCATCGACTTCGTTCTTCCAGCTCATAAAAAGGAACCTCGCCACGCCGATGCCGTTAACCCTCGAACCTCCCGCTCACTGGCCGAACCCTGTCTGGCTGTGAAGCGGTCCATATAATTTACGCCCGCCCGAACGGAGGCGGGTAAAAACAGGCGAGCACGACCACCAGAAAAGGATAGCGTCATGCGTACCCTCGCTTTTATCGCGGCCGCCATCGTGGCCGTTCCGTCGTTCAACGCCAACGCTGCGCTTAGCCGTTGTGCGCAACGCGACAAGATCGTCACGCAACTCGCAAAGAAGCACAAGGAACAGCCGGCAGTTATCGGTGTGTCGAAAGATGGCCGGCTTCTGGAAGTCTGGAGTAGTTATGAACGTCGTAGCTTCACCGTGTTGATGACCTGGCCGACGATGCGCAGTTGCATCATGGCAGTCGGTGACCAGGTTGCCATGAAAAAGCCGAAGGAATTCATCTCGCGGTTTGAGTTCTGAGTTCATGGCACCGGGGCATACTCATCGCGAGAGCGTGCGCCGAACCGCGTCATGCCAACCATCGTATCTATCACTCAGTTCTGATTGATCCATCACCGGCTCGAAACGGCGTTCCGCCGTCCAACTCGCGGCGAATTCGGCTGGTGCCGGATAGACTCCGGCATGCATGCCGGCGAGATAGGCCGCACCAAGCGCAGTCGTCTCCAGTATGCGTGGACGGTCAACCGGAGTTGCAAGCAAATCAGCAAGACGCTGCATTGTCCAATCGGATGCGACCATTCCGCCATCAACCCGCAAAACCGTATCCGAGGCAATCCCCGCTGCCGCCATGTCGCGGTGCATGGCGTCGGCCAGGTCGCGGGTCTGGAAGCACACGCTTTCCAACGCAGCGGCGGCAAATTCCGCGGGGCCCGTATCGCGCGTCAGGCCGAACAGGGCGCCGCGGCACTCCGCATCCCAGTAGGGCGCGCCAAGCCCCGTGAAGGCCGGCACCAAAATCACACGCTGGCTCGCATCGGCGCGGGCGGCCAGTTCACCAGACTGGTCCGCGCGTTCGATTATCCCAAGGCCATCACGCAACCACTGCACCGCGGCGCCGGCAACGAATATCGCGCCTTCAAGGGCAAAGGTACGCGTCCCGTCGAGTTGGTAGGCCACCGTGGTCAACAGCCCCTCGACCGGCGGGGGACAGCTGTCGCCGACGTTGAGCAGCACGAACGAGCCCGTGCCGTAGGTGTTCTTGGCGTCGCCGGGGGCGAATGCAGCCTGTCCG
>CAZWCL010000623.1:0-1790 GCA_964632265.1 uncultured Hyphomicrobiaceae bacterium
CTCGACCACCGGGTGCCGCGCTTCATCTCGGGCGACTTCACCCCCGGCGGCACCGTCGACATCTCCTACAAGGACCAGGAACTCGAAACGTCGTTTGCCAAGGAACTCGGCGTTCCTGTCCTACTCGCAAGCATTTCCCAGCAAGTCTACGAGATGGCGAGAGCCACCGGCCTCGGCAAAGAGGACGGCGCTTCCATCATCAAACTTTACGAAAAGCTGGCCGGCGTCGAACTCGGTCCACGATGAAGCCGCGCCCCCCGCGAGCAAGACCTCAGCAGCTATCGGATGACCGCCGTTCGCGGCTTGACCGGCACCGCGGTATCCGCTTGATGCAGGCAAGCAAACCGCCGGCCTCGAGAGGAGACACCCCCGATGAACCCCAATCCGCTGCGTAACGCCTGGAAGGCTGGCAACAAAACGATCAATGGCTGGCTTGGCATCCCGAACACCTTTTCGGCCGAAGTCGCCGCGCGCGCCGGGTTCGAGAGCGTGACGATCGACATGCAGCACGGTTGCGTACCGTTCGACATGGTTGTCCCGATGTTCCAGGCGATCGGCCAGACTGACGCCGTCCCGATGATCCGCGTGCCATGGAATGAACCTGGCACGATCATGCGCGTACTCGATGCCGGCGCCATGGGCGTGATCTGCCCGATGATCAACACCGTCGACGAGGTCAAGGCCCTCGTCCAGGCCTGTCGCTATCCGCCCCTCGGCGGTCGCTCGAACGGTCCGTTCCGGGCGGGCTTTATTCATGGCGGCGACTACGTCAAGCGCGCCAACGACGAAGTCCTCGTAATCGCAATGATCGAAACCGAAACAGCGATCGCCAACCTCCCGGAAATTCTGAAGGTTGAAGGCCTTGATGGTGTCTACGTCGGCCCATCCGACCTCGGTCTTTCGATGGGCGAGGAAGCCACGCTCGCACCATCATCGCAAAAAGTGCTCGACGGCATCAAGAAGATCTCCGACCTGACCAACGAGGCCGGCATGATCGCCGGGATACATTGCGATGGCCCGGAAACGATCCTGACCCGCTATGACACCGGCTACCACTTTGCGAGTCTCCTGAACGACACCCGCCTTCTGCACGCCGCCTGTGTCAACGGCATAAACGCAGTGCGCGGCAAAGGCCCGGCCGCAACCGCAAAAAGCTATTGAGGACCGGGCCGGCCGCGAAACGCCACAAGGCGACAAGATATCAAGGACCGCAGCACGCAAGTTGCTGCGGGCCGTATCCCTGGCCACCCTGCTGGCCAACGCGCCCTCGATGATCCCGTCTTGGCGCCCCTCATCCCCGCTTGGCAATGTCTTCCGCCAGCGCCACTGTATTCCGCGCCTGCTTGAGATGCGGCATATCCAGCATCTTACCGTCCAGCCCCACTGTACCGAGCCCGGGATTTTTCTCGAACACATCGATGACGCGCCTTGCGTGGGCCACCTCTTCCTCAGATGGCGTGAACGCCCGATTGGCGATCTCGCACTGCGCCGGATGGATCGCGATCTTGCCAATGAAGCCAGAGCGCAGATCCCGGAGCGCTTCCTGCTCGAACCCTTCGCTGTCGCGAAAGTTCGGATAGACCACACCGACCGGTTGTGCATCGATTGCCCGTGATGCCGCCAGCGTGAACGAGCGCGCAAGCAGGTAGGGATCGTCATAATCGCCGCTCACCGGATGACGGTTGTCGCTGGCCCCGAGCGCCGCCGACAGGTCCTCCCCACCCCACGTCATGGCTGTCAGACGTTTCGAGACGCCTTCGAAATAAGTGTGAAACGTCAGCAACGAGGCG
>CAZWCL010000624.1:0-1783 GCA_964632265.1 uncultured Hyphomicrobiaceae bacterium
CACCGAGATCACGACCAACCTCAAGGCGTTGGCGAAGGAACTCGAAGTCCCGATCATCGCGCTCTCTCAGCTTTCGCGTCAGGTCGAGCAGCGTGAGGATAAACGGCCGCAGCTCGCGGATCTGCGCGAATCAGGATCGATCGAGCAGGATGCCGATGTCGTCATGTTCGTCTTCCGCGAAGAATATTACGTCGAACGCACCAAGCCGAACGAGGGCACGGCTGAGTTCGTTGACTGGCAGGCCAAGATGGAGAGTGTGATGGGGCGGGCCGAAGTCCTCATCGGCAAACAGCGCCACGGTCCTGTCGGAACCGTGCCACTGTCGTTCGAGGCGGAGTACACCCGCTTTGGCAACCTCGCGCGCGATCTGCATCCGACCTACATTGAGGACTGATCGGCAAACCAGACATCCGGGTAATCCATGACGGAAACCAACGCGATCATAAGCCGGCCTGTTGCGACCGTGACGGATGCGGCGGCCGCCGATGTGCCGGCGAGTGCGCGGGCCGTCCTCGAAATCGATCTCGATGCGCTGCGGGCAAACTGGGCGCGCCTCAATAAAGTGGCCGGGACAGCGGAATGCGCCGGCATCGTCAAGGCGGATGCATACGGGCTCGGACTTGAAGAGATCACGGCGGCGCTATCGCGGGAAGGTTGCCGCACGTTCTTCGTGGCAACTATTCACGAAGGCCAGCGGGTGCGCGCCGTCGCGCCGGGTGCCATCATCTACATCCTGGATGGTCTGCTTGCCGATGCCGAGGTGCATTATGCCGGCTTCGACCTTCGCCCGGTGCTCTCGAGTGTGCCCGAAATTCGAGACTGGGCCGCCTATTGCCGCAGCGACGGCCGCCGCCGGCCGGCCGCTATCCATATTGATACCGGCATGAACCGTCTCGGGGTGCCGCCGGAGGATCTCGATCAGCTCGCTGCGCCCGGGTCGCCGCTCGAGGCGTTCGATGTCGCCCTCGTGATGAGCCATCTCTACAATGCAGATCATGCTGGATCGCGCGACAATGCCGTGCAGCTCGCCCGCTTCAACGAACGGCGCGCGAAGCTGCCGGATGCGCCGGCGAGCCTCGCCAATACTGGCGGAATTTTTCTTGGCCCCGAGTACCATTTCGATCTCGTCCGCCCGGGGATCGCCGTCTACGGCGGCCGCGCGCTTGCGGACAGGCCGAACCCGATGCAGCCCGTTGTCCGTCTGAGCGCACGCATACTGCAAGTGCGCACCGTGCAGCCTGGCGAGATCGTCGGCTATGGGGCGAGCTATACAGCCGAGGCGCCGACGCGCATCGCTACCATCGCCTGCGGTTACGCTGACGGTTTTCTGAGGGCGCTGAGTGGCGACCGCAAGACGCGGGGGGCCGTCGGCTATATTGGCGAACACCCTGTGCGAATCGTCGGGCGTGTCTCGATGGACCTCATCACGGTCGATGTTTCGGAGGTGCCGCAGGCGCTTGCCGAAAGAGGTGCGTGGGTCGAAGTGATGGGTGCTCGCGTGACTGTCGACGACCTCACCGACCGCGCCGGCACCATCGGCTACGAACTGCTTTCGCGCCTCTCAAACCGCGTTCACCGCGTCTATGTCGAAGGCCGGTCCCGCGTCGGCGCCGGTGCGAACGCCAGTCACGATACGTCACCGACACCCGTTCAAGGGGAAGCCTAAGCGATGGCCCGCGCTGCCAAACAACGTTACGCCTGTGAGAATTGCGGCGCGACGACGACCAAGTGGGCCGGAAAATGCACCGGTTGCGGAGTGTGGAACTCGCTGGTCGAGGAAACC
>CAZWCL010000625.1:0-1259 GCA_964632265.1 uncultured Hyphomicrobiaceae bacterium
TGGTCGACGTCGACCATCCCGACATCGAGGAATACATCGACTGGTAGGTGAAGGAAGAGCAAAAGGTGGCCGAGCTCGTCACCGGATCGATCATCTGCCAGAAGCGCCTCAAGGCGGTCATGTCTGCATGTGTCAACTGCGAGGCTGATGACGACGCCTGCTTCGATGCCAAGAAGAACCCGGCCCTGCGCAAGGCCATCAAAGCCGCTCGCCGCGATCATGTGCCAGACAACTACGTCCAGCGCATCATTCAGTTCGCCCGCCAGGGCTATACGGACATTGCGTTCGACACCTATGACACCGACTGGGATTCGGAAGCTTACCTGACGGTCGCCGGCCAGAACTCGAATAACTCGGTTCGCGTCACGGACGAATTCTTAAACGCAGTAGAGGAAGACGCGGAGTGGGAACTCAATTCCCGCACCACCGGTGAAGCGATCAAGACCATCAACGCACGAGCACTCTGGGACCAGGTCGGGTATGCGGCCTGGGCCTCCGCCGATCCGGGCATCCAGTTCCACACCACCATCAACGACTGGCACACGTGCCCACAGTCGGGACCGATCCGCGCGTCAAACCCGTGCTCTGAGTACATGTTCCTCGACGACACCGCTTGCAATCTGGCTTCGCTGAACCTCATGCAGTTCCAGCGCGCCGACGGCACCCTCGACACCGAATCCTTCGAGCACGCCTGCCGGTTGTGGACAGTCGTTCTCGAAATCTCGGTCGCGATGGCACAGTTCCCCTCCAGGCAAATCGCCGAACTTTCCTACCGTTACCGCACGCTCGGCCTTGGCTTCGCCAACATCGGCGGCTTGCTGATGGCCGCCGGCCTGCCTTACGATTCCGATGAAGGCCGTGCCATCTGCGGCGCCCTCAGCGCGATCATGACCGGCACCGCCTACGCAACGTCAGCCGAGATGGCCCGCGAGCTTGGCCCCTTCCCGGGATACGCAGAGAACGCAAAAGACATGCTGCGCGTCATCAAGAACCATCGCCGCGCCGCCTACGGCGAGGCTGCGGGCTACGAGCGTCTCTCCGTCGCCCCCGTCCCGCTCGACCATGCAAATTGCACTGATACGCGCCTGGTCTCCGCGGCGACCCGCGTCTGGGACCGCGCCATTGAGCTTGGGCAGGCCCATGGGTTCCGCAACGCGCAGGCCACCGTCATCGCGCCAACCGGTACGATCGGCCTCGTCATGGATTGCGACACGACGGGCATCGAGCCTGATTTCGCCCTGGTCAAATTCAAGAAGCTA
>CAZWCL010000625.1:1269-1763 GCA_964632265.1 uncultured Hyphomicrobiaceae bacterium
TAGCCGGCGGCGGCTACTTCAAGATCATCAACCGTGTCGTCCCGGCAGCGCTGCGCCGCCTCGGATACTCGCAAGCCCAGATCGCCGAGATCGAGGCCTATGCTGTCGGCCACGCCACACTCGACCAGGCGCCGGCTATCAATCACGCGACGCTGGCCGCCAAGGGTTTCACGCCTGAGGTTATCGAGACAATCGAAGGCTCGCTCGCCACAGCCTTCGACATCAAGTTCGTGTTCAACCGCTGGAGTCTTGGTGACGAGTTCCTGACCGGTACGTTGAAAGTTCCGGCGGAAAAGCTCGATGATCCGGGGCTCGATCTGCTCGCCTACATTGGCTTTTCCAAAGCCGATATCGACGCAGCGAACGAGCACGTCTGCGGTGCGATGACGCTGGAAGGCGCACCGCACCTCAAGGCAGAGCACCTGCCGGTCTTCGACTGCGCCAATCCCTGCGGCCGCAAGGGCCGCCGCTTCCTTTCGGTCAATAGCCACATC
>CAZWCL010000626.1:0-1754 GCA_964632265.1 uncultured Hyphomicrobiaceae bacterium
CTCGCCGGCAAGCCGGATGCATATGCGGCGAGAGATCGGAAGAGCGTCGAGGTGGAGTTCATGGTGGAGAGCGATACGAAGGCATGGGTGCGGTTTCCGCCTCCCAGATGGGTCTTCGATGGCACCGCGATCTGCGCAATTCCCAGCGACGTTTCACGGGCCATGCTCAGGGGATGGTATCAGCGCAACGGCGTGTCGCTTGGCAATCCGCGACTAGGGTTTGTCTGTACGTCGCAAACCGTCGATGGCCAGCATGGGCTCTCTGGTTATTTCCAGGAGTTTCAACACGAACTGGCGCCGGACGAGCGATTGCGATACCGGCCCGGCGAGATGCCGCCGCCTTATGATCCCGATGCCGCGCCGCGTCTTCCTGATGATGCCTGGCCGGCGGAGCGGCTTGCGAAGGCAAAACGGAATTATGCCATTGAATATATTCGCACCGGGCTGCCGCAGATGGCTGCCTTGTTCGGGCCGGTCGATGCGGCTTTTCTCGGCCGCATAACGGGCGGCTTATCGGGGCGCAGTTTTATCGCGATACCGCGCGCCGGCTCGGGATCACGGCCGGTGGCGCGGCGCCGTTCGCCTTTTTCATGGGCTGCATCGCGGAGGGTGAAGGGGACGAGGTCGCGATAGAGGCGCGGGGTGAGACGGCATATATCGAGCGCCGCGGCTGGCGGCTGGCGCGCGGCTGGGGTGCGCAACCCGATGAATTGTTCGAGGCCTGGAACGGTTTGTGGGAAGGCGCACTGCTTGCCCATGACCGGCACTTGCGCCTCATCGTCGTGGCGCGTGAAGATATCGGTGACGACGCGACGCGTTGGGAGATCCGACCGCGTTGACAGACTGCAGACTTCGGCTGGCTAACGGTCTGACGTCACCGCTGCTTTATCGCGCCGCTCTGGGCGAGACGCTCAACTTCTTCAGCGTCAAAGCCCCAGGCGTTCAATGCTGACTTTGACTGCTCGCCAGCATGAGCGGGCGACGCGATCGATCCGGGATCTATATTCGTTCGTGAGAATTTTGGAGCCGGGGCTGGCTGGGGTACGCCGGCAACATCGACAAACGAGCCGCGCGCGGCATTGTGGGGATGGGATGGTGCTTCGCTCATCTTCAGGACCGGTGCAAAGCAGATGTCGGTGTCCGTCATGATGGCGGTCCACTCGTCGCGTGTTTTGGTCTTGAACACGGCTGCCAGTTTTTCTTTCGCCGACGGCCAGGCGTCCTTGTCGTTCTGGGCGCCGAGGTCTTCCTGCGTCAGGCTCACGGTGTTGAGCAGCAACTGGTAGAACTGTGGCTCGATCGATCCAATGCAGATGTGCTCGCCGTCAGCGGTTTCGTAGGTGTTGTAGTAGTGTGAACCGCCATCGAGAAAGTTCGAGCCGCGCGCCTCTGTCCATGAGCGCACATGGTCGTCGCCTTCACGTGCTGCGGCAGCCCGGCCGTAAAACATCGTCATGAGTGATGCCGCACCTTCTACCATCGAAACGTCGACAACCTGGCCTTTGCCTGACTGTTGCGCCTCGATATAGGCTGCGAGCACGCCCATCACGAGGTAAAGGGCGCCGCCGCCGAAATCACCGACGAGGTTCAACGGCGGGACAGGCTTTTCCTTGGTGCCAATCGCGTGGAGCGCGCCGGAAAGTGCTATATAGTTGATGTCGTGGCCGGCAGTTTGGGCAATGGGGCCGTCCTGGCCCCAGCCGGTCATGCGGCCGTATACGAGCTTGGCGTTTCGCGCGAACAGTTCTTCAGGG
>CAZWCL010000627.1:0-1733 GCA_964632265.1 uncultured Hyphomicrobiaceae bacterium
GGGCGTCCCTCATCCTCCCGGCCGGAGCGTCCTGCCCCCGGCCGGCTCGTGCCGTAGCTGATATTGCCCGATCTGACTACGCGTCATTGGCCCGATTCGCCCGTCAATTTTGCCGATCGGATACGCTTCCTTCTTCAATATACTTTGAATGGCGGCGATCTGACGTCGCGGAAGTTGCTTGATCGCCCCCCAACCGCGCACGAACTTGCGCCCTCCTGCAATGCGGTCCGCGAGATGCCCGACAAACAATGCATAGAGGTCAGACATATTATAGCGCTTGAAAACGAGGAAATTCTCCGTCGCGAGGAATTGCGGGCCAAGCCCCCCGCCAGGTGAGAAAAGGAATACGCTCTGGCGCCGGTGCGCATCCGAGAAACGCCGCCCGGCGACCCGGCGCACCCCGCGCGCCTCCCACTCCCTGAGCGCACGCCGATTAAGCGGGCCGTCTTCGGCGCAGGTCACCTTGCCCCCCTCGATCTCAGGGCCTCCTTTGACCTCAGAGCCCCCCGTCTCGATCTCATAACCCCAAGTCTGCCCCCTCACCCAGCCCTTCTTGGCGAGCTGGTTGGCCGCCGATGCCAGCGCATCTGGCACATCCCAGATATTCTTGTGCCCATCCCCGTCGAGGTCTACTGCAAGTTTGCCGTATTCAGACGGCATGAACTGGGTGAGCCCGACGGCTCCGGCCCAAGATGCCTTGAACTTGTCCCGTGCGATAACGCCGTCCTGCAACATCCTGAGCGCAGCCAGGAGCTCTGCGCGAAACATGCCGTGCCGGCGGCCCATATATGCCTGCGTCGCCAGCGCCCGGATCGCGTCATGGCGCACGCGGTAGCTACCATAGGCCGTCTCACGTCCCCAGATTGCCAGCACCACGTTGCTTGGCACACCAAACCGGCGTTCAATTCGGGCAAGCGTCGCGGCGTGCGTTCTGGCCAGCCGTCGCCCCTCGGCGGCCAGCCGTGCGATGGTCTTTTCTGAAACGTAAGCCTGTGGAGGTCTGGTAAATTCGGCTTGGCCTTTTGGCCGCTTTTTTGGCGCCCGCCGCCGCACCAGATCCGGCAGGCGCGGGTCCGGTTCAACGCCTTTGAAGGCCGCCTTTAACGTCGCCTGGCTGATGCCGGACGCGGCCGCATCTGTCCAGAACTCGCGCTGCCACGCAGCAAAACTCTGCTTGAAAGACGGCGGCTTGACCTCGGGATGTGAAGGCGGCGTGGCGGCCGGCGCCGGTTGCGGATCTGCCGCCAACCCGCAGAAGGCCGCCGCGAGTGCCGCCGTTGCACCGCGCCAGGCCTTGCCCGGTATCGTCCGCTCTGTCTGATTGAACATAGTTCTCCAAGAATTGCCCGCAACTTTCAGCATTTGCAGCCCTCGAGGTGAAACCGGTTCGCATCGGCCATATTTTCGCACCGAACATTGCCGATCAACAGCCTGCTAGGGCAGGCACGATCCGGTGATGGGGGTTTTTCATGAGTTTCGTCGAGGCGCTACGGCGCATGATGCGTTCGCCGGCGTTCAAGTTCATCATCATAGTCATTCTCATTCTCGCCCTCGCGATACCGTTGCTCTTTGTCTATCTGATGGTCAACGAGCGCGCGCGTTTTGCCTCCGGTGCCCAGGCTGAGATTGGTCGTGCCTGGGGTGGCGAGCAGACGCTGCGCGGCCCCTTCATCGTCGTCCCGGCCGTCCGCGAAAAGACCGTCCGCATTCGCGATGAAACCCGCACCGAACGC
>CAZWCL010000628.1:0-1728 GCA_964632265.1 uncultured Hyphomicrobiaceae bacterium
CGTCGATCCTATTTCGCCCCCGCCGAAACCCGCGGGACACGGCCAGACACCTTCAGCGGTGTGGATGCCGGCCTGCGGGCTTGGGTGGAGGCGCCGGGTACTGCCCCCGGGTCCGATGAGCTTATTACGACGACCATTTATCACCATAGTCGGATTGCTCCGACAGCTTCTATATAGCGCCGATCGGTGAGGAAAAGAAGGTGTTGTGACAGACCAATTGTGACTAATTTCCAACGAGCCCGACCTAACAGGCTGTTGGCGAACTCAGTTGGCACGCGACGCCTGACGCTTTTTCGCATCCGGGCCGGAAGTTGATGCAGTCGGATGAGGAGCCATCGGACAAGCCAGCTAACGCATCCGGGGCGAAAAAGCGTGGCGTCCCAGAGGGATGCGGCGCAACGAAGCTGATCAGTCAATTTCGTCTCGCATCGCGACCTCACTGAGTTCTTCAACAGCCTGTTAGTCCAGCCCTTCCGTTTCGATCATCATCAGTTTTCCGCAGTGCTTGCAGTGCACCGCGTCGGCGTCGTGCCGGTTGAGGCCACACCCCGAACAGGTGACATGAACACGGTTTGGCCGGAAAATGGTCTGCACCATGCGCAAAAAGAGCGCGACCCCGATAACCATGATAATCACGGAGAGCAGCCGTCCCGACGTATCATTGAGGACGACATCACCGAAGCCGGTCGTTGTCAGCGCCGTAACGGTAAAGTAGAGCGCATCGATATAGTTGCCGATCTGCGGATTGATCTCACGCTGCAGCACGTAGACCAGTGCCGTCATGATGAAGACGAACACGCCCAGATTGAGCACCGAGATGATGACTTCCTCGTTGCGCCTGAAAAAAGCTACCTCACCGCGCAGATCCTGCAGCACACGGTAGGTCCGCAGGAGCCGCAGCGCCCGCATGACGCGCAGGAACAGGTAGCTGCCGATAATGGTTGGCAGCAGCAGCGACAGAATAACGATGATGTCGAGGATCGAAGTGAACTCAGACAGGATGCGCAGCGGCTTTTCAGATATCCAGGCCCGGGCGCCGAGATCGGCCATGATGACGACGGCGATCAGGGCATCGACGACATAGATCCACATTGCGTCTTCAAGCAGCGAAGTGACGACGAAGAACAGGATTGACGCGATATCAAAAGCGATCAGACCGTAGCGGAACAATTTCGCGAAGCGCTCTTTGCCGAAATAGAGATCCCGTATTCGTTGTCGCATGTAGTGCCGTCCCACCTCGACGTTTTGCGTATCGATCGTTGGAGTTGTGCTTCACGCGACCACTCCGTTACGGCTGTTTGCCCCGCTTGGCTAGATTGCATGCGCCATGCATCGCTGCCGCTACTTAGGACGTCAACCACGCCGCGGCGACGCCAAACTGGCACAAATGTTAAGCTGGCAGACCCACCAATCGCCGAAAAGGCTCCCGCATGAGCGTCGATACACGGCCTGCACCCGGTCAGTCACCCCGCCCCTGGACATTCGGACTTCTGGCAATTTCCCTAACGCTCGCAATCTTGGCTTGTGCGCTGCTCGCACCGATTGTGGCGGAGGAGTTCTTGCGCACACTCCCCGATCAGGCCGCTTGGCTCTCGAAAGCCGAGCGCACCTGGATCCATCTTCTCAGCTTCCAGATCACCGCCGTCGCGATTGTGATCATCATGTCTGATGTCGCTCGTGGCCGCGAAAGTGGTCACGGCCTGATAGCGCCGCAAGGCCGCCGCCGCT
>CAZWCL010000629.1:0-1722 GCA_964632265.1 uncultured Hyphomicrobiaceae bacterium
GGCACGGGCTCAGCCTGCAAAGCTTTTATTGCTGGAAAGGGCAGTTGAAGAAGCGTCCTCATCAACGAGTGGCAACGCGTTTGCGCCAATCTCGTTCTCAGCGTCGTGCGAGCCTGATACGACATCCGGGCCAAGCGCACGCGCCACAAAAAGGTAAAGCGGTTCCCGTCGAACGAGCATTTCTCCGTCGATGGCACCCTGGTCGAAGCGTGGGCTTCCATGAAGTCGGGGCGGGCTAAGGATGGTTCCGACGAGCCGCCCAAGCCAGGCCGCAATGGCGAAGCCGACTTTCACGGAAAGTCCCGCAAGAACGACACGCATGCGTCGATGACCAAACCTGCCGCCAAGCTCTTCAAGAAGGGAAGAGGCAAGGAAGCTAAGCTCTGTTTCATGGGCCATGCCCTGATGGAGAACCGCTCGGGCCTGATTGTTCAGGCGCATCTTAGCCGAGCAAGCGGCGCGGCTGAGCGCGAAGCGGCGGTCAATATGATCAACCGGCATTCGCCCGGCTCGACGCGACGCCTCACACTCGGCGCCGACAAAGGCTACGACGCCAAGTCGTTTGCAGCCGATTTGCACCGGATGGAGGTGACGCCGCATATCGCGCGCCACGATGCGGTGACGACGACCGGCAAACGTCGCCGCTCCTCGGTTGACGGGCGCACCACGCGCCATCCAGGTTATGCCGCCTCGCAGCGTGTCAGAAAGCGCATCGAGGAGGCGTTCGGCTGGACGAAGATGATTGCCGGCCTCGGCAAAACAAAGTCCGCGGCGTCAAACGGGTCGGCTTTCAGTTCACGTTCGCAATGGCCGCCTACAATCTCATACGCTTGCCGCGGCTTTTGGCTGATGATGGCAAAGAAAAGCGCCGTGATCGGCAAATGGCGGATCTTCCAATCGGACCAATACGAGACCAGTGATCTCGATCTCGTCGAGCCCGCCTTCATCCAATTCAACGCCGACGGCACAACCCAGCCCTTTAAGCCGCAGCATTGCCGCGACCTCATCCGGCTCAACCATCTCATCACCCCGCACTGCCTTCAAAGGCATGCTGGATGCGACGAATCGTACTTGTTCCATGAAAGTTCCCTCTGGATAAACAACGCCAGTGGGTCAGTTCCTCATGGCGTCAGAGGGTCAGTTTGTCGTGTCGCCTGACAGGCACTTCATCGCTTCATCGCGCCGGGAAAACCTATGCAGAACGGCTTCATGGAGGCGTTCAACGGCCGCATGCGCGACGAACTCCTGAACGAGAGCCTGTTCCGGGGGCTTGACGATGCGCGGGCCCAGATCGCCGCGTGGGTGGCCGATTACAACACCGAGCGGCCACACTCGGCACTCGGCTACCAGACGCCGAGCGAGGCCCATGCCGCACTCGCCTTGACCACAAAACCCGCAACAGGCCAGCCTGCTCCGATACGTGAGGTCTCGCAGCCCGGCCTGTTGCTAACGGCGGAGAAGCCGCTACCATCAACCTGCGGAGTCCAATTGCGACTGGATGAAAGTTCGGGGGCAGGTCATCTGGTCTGCTGTGTCGCATGACCGAGGAGTCGGCCGATGAGCTGCAGCGATGCACCTTGAGCAGCGGCGATGCTCGCGAACGAATGTCTGAGGTCGTGGATACGGACGTCCTCGATGTGCGAAAGCGCGCGAATGCGCTGCACTTTATGCGTTCGGCAAACATCAAGCCCGGAGAGTCCATCCTCATCAATGGTGCCGGGG
>CAZWCL010000630.1:0-1717 GCA_964632265.1 uncultured Hyphomicrobiaceae bacterium
GCGGGTGTGTCAGGTCGAAACGGCGCCGGGCCAGCCTCCAGTCGAGGTGGTCTGCGGCGCCCCCAACGCCAAACCCGGTCTGATCGGCGTTTTCGGGCCGATAGGAAGCTACATTCCAGGTACGGGCATAACGCTTGAAAAGCGCCCTGTCCGCGGTGTCGATTCCAACGGCATGTTGCTGTCCGAGCGCGAACTCGAACTCTCGGAAGACCACGATGGCATCATTGAACTCGACGCCTCAATGGCGGAACACGTCGGCCGGCGCTATGTCGACGTTCTCGGTCTCGATGATCCGGTCATCGAGATCGCCATTACGCCGAACCGCCCCGATTGCACCGGCGTGCGCGGTGTCGCGCGCGATCTCGCCGCTGCCGGTCTCGGCACGTTCAAGGCGGAACCGAGACCTGCTCACACGATCGAAGGAGATTATCCCTGCCCGATCGAAATCCGCCTCGAGTTCTCGTCTGAGAATGCGGACGCATGCCCCGTGTTCGCCGGACGCTACGTCCGGGGCGTCACCAACGGGCCTTCGCCCCATTGGATGCAGCGGCGCTTGCTCGCGGCCGGCCTTCGCCCGATTAGCGCCCTCGTCGATATCACCAACTATATCTCACTCGACCGCGGCAGGCCGCTACATGTCTACGATGGCGACAAGATAGATGGCGCGATCCGGGCACGTCTTGCCAAACCCGGCGAAACGTTCGATGCGCTCGACAACAAGACCTACACGGCGGATGCCGACATGACTGTCATCGCCGATGAAAGTGGCCCGCTCGGGTTCGGCGGCATCATCGGCGGGACCGACAGCGCCTGCACGGAAGAAACCACGAACGTTCTCATCGAGTGCGCTTATTTCGATCCTCAGCGTACCGCTCAGACAGGCCGCAAATGCGGTATCATCACGGATGCGCGCTACCGATTCGAGCGGGGTGTCGATCCCGCCTTCGTGGAGCCGGGGCTCGACCTTGCGACCAACTTCGTTCTCGAGTTGTGCGGTGGTCAGCCCTCAAAGCGGCTCGTTGCCGGTGAACCGCCTGAAGGCAGGCAAGCCATCGCCTTCGACTACGGCCGCGTCGCCCGCCTTACCGGTGTCCACATCCCGCCTGCCGAGGGGCAGCGCATTCTCGAAGCCATTGGCTGCACTGTCGAGGGGGAGGCACCCGACTGGGCCGTGACGCCGCCGACGTGGCGGCCGGACATGCACGGCGCTGCCGACATCGTCGAAGAGGTCATTCGCATCTACGGCCTCGACAATGTGCCGCCGGTCGCTATGGAACGCGATGGCGATGTCACGCGATCGGTCCTGACGCCGGCACAAAATCGCGCCCGTCGGGCGCGGCGGACGCTGGCGGGCCGCGGCATGGTCGAGGCTATCACCTGGTCGTTTATTCCGCAGGACCAGGCGGAACAATTCGGCGGCGGTGCCGAAAACCTTAAACTTGCAAACCCGATTTCCGTCGAGATGTCGACAATGAGGCCTAGCCTGCTGGCCGGCCTGCTCGTTGCCGCACAACGCAACCGCAACCGCGGCTTCGATGATGTGGCACTGTTCGAACTTGGCCAAGCATACAGTGATGATAGGCCCGAGGGTCAGATGCAGCTCGCCTCCGGCATCCGACTCGGTCGATCGGCTCTATCCGGTGCGGGGCGGCATTGGCAAGACACGGCTAGCCGTTGCCGCCGCTGGCCAGCATGCGCAGGCCCGCCGCCGCGGCCA
>CAZWCL010000631.1:0-1710 GCA_964632265.1 uncultured Hyphomicrobiaceae bacterium
GATCAAGTCGGCGGATACGCTACTCGTGGTCGGCTCCCGCCTTGGCGAGATGACGACCAATGGCTACACCCTGATCGATATCCCGAACCCCAAGCAGAAGCTGATCCATGCCCATCCGAGTGCGGACGAACTCGGCAGCGTGTATCGCGCCGACGTCCCCGTTGTGGCGAGCGCCGAGACATTCTCCAGGGCGCTTGAGACTGTGCAATCACCTTCGTCTGTTGCGTGGGGCAATTGGCGCTCGGAGCGGCGCGCAAACTACGAAAAGACCCTCGAGCCGGCGGAACTGCCGGGCAGCGTGCACATGGGACACGTCGTTCGCACGCTCTCGGATGCGCTGCCCGAGAACGCGATAGTCTCCAATGGTGCCGGCAATTATGCAGCGTTCCTGCACCGCCATTTCGCCTACAAGGGCTTCCGCACCCAGCTCGCTCCGACATCGGGCTCGATGGGCTACGGTTTACCCGCTGGCGTCGCCGCCGCAGTCGCATACCGGGATCGGCCCTCGATCGTTCTCGCCGGCGACGGTTGCTTCATGATGACGTGCCAGGAACTGGCGACCTGCATGCAGTACAACCTGCCCGTTGTCGTGATCGTCGCCAATAATGGTATGTACGGCACGATTCGTATGCACCAGGAGCGCGAATATCCAGAGCGCGTTGTTGGCACTCGCCTCACTAATCCGGATTTCGCCAAGTTTGCCGAGAGCTTCGGGGGCCATGGGGAAACGGTGACAGCGACCGAGGAGTTCAAGCCGGCCCTCGACCGGGCGCTGGCTGCCGGCACGATGGCTGTGATCGAACTGAAACTCGACCCCGAAGCCCTGACGCCGCGACAGACTTTAAGCGCAATCCGCGAGGCCGCCAAAAAGAATTAACGAGGCCTTACGAAGCTTCGCTAATAAGCGGTTAAATTAACATCTGAGCAATTAAACTTGTTCATCGCTTCTAATAGATTAACAGTGGGAATTGGGTTATCAATTCTTCAACGCAACGATGCAGGAAACTAGGTAATGAACCTGAAGGAAAGTTGGACAGACGGCGGTGCAAAGGCAGTACGCACCATCAGTTCAATTCTCTTCATAGTCGCTACCGTCCTGCTCGTTGGATCTTTGATCACGGCGCATTCGGCCAACACCTCTCCCAACTCTGGCCGGGTGACAACTGCTCAACAGATCTAGTGGATTTTTTCGGGCCGGCAGCCGCTCCGAGGACCTATCGTTACCCCGACTTTGACCTGACTTGACACAAAACTCATACCCCCGCTTCAGCGGGGGTATTTTTTTGCTATTACTATTTCGATGCGCTTTACCGATGCTCCGGCATTTTTGTCAAAGCGATATGGAAATACGCGAATTGTCTAGATCGCGATCCACATGAGTTCTTCGACAGCCTGCTAGACCGCAACCGACATCTCCGGTGTAAAAGCATGCTTGCGCTTGAGTTCTGCGATCGCCTCTTCGGCCTGCTCCGGATCGAGCGCCGTATTTGGTGCTCTGAGGGCCGCCCAGGTTTCGTCACCGCGATAATGCGCGACGATCGCTTTGAGTGCCGGGATCATTGGATAACCTTGCAACGTCTGCCGAAAGGCCGAGACGGCTGCCTGGAGCGCGTCGAGATCGGCCTCGTCATCGTCGCCGCCTTGAAACGCATCAAAAACCTTTCGCATGGCTGAGCCGTTCACGTTGGCCGATGCTGATATCGTACCCAC
>CAZWCL010000632.1:0-1705 GCA_964632265.1 uncultured Hyphomicrobiaceae bacterium
GCCGCCAACCCGTCGAGTTTCGGCATGCTGCCGTCCATGAAAATGATATCGAAACGCCCGGATTTCGCTGCCGCGACCGCCGCTTCGCCATCTTCAACGGACGTGACTTCGACCTTGAACCGCTTCAGAACTTCCGACAGAACTTCCCTGTTAACCGGATTGTCATCGGCAGCGAGCGCCCTGACGCCCGCGTACGACGCAGCGGCGGCCGCTGCAATGTCATCGTCATCATCCTCGCGGAGGCGATCGGGATCAGACACTGCTTTGGCGAGCAAGTCGTTTAGCTCGAGGATGGCCAGCGGCCGGTCCAGAACCCGGGCAATATCCAGTCGCGCCCGCGCGCGCTCCCCTTTGCCGTTTCCAAACTGCCCGATGCCGATAACAATCGGTTTGAGCCCTGCGGCCGGTGCGGCCACCTCCTGCCCGCCCACGTTCTGCCCAATTGCACTAACGTCCCGGAACACCACGTGCCGCAGGCCGGCCCCCTGATCCGCGTCGCACGAGCCACGCGGGATTTGCCAATCGTCAAGCACCCGTTCGAGCGCATCACGGCACATTCCCGCCTCCAGCTCGACCGTCGCGCGAATTGGCGCTGATACTTGCGGCACATCCCCGGCTGCCTCGACAACCTTGAACGGCGCGGTAAACGAGAACGTCGAGCCATTGCCCGGGGCACTGTCGATGCTCATGGTTCCGGACATCGCCTGGACAAGGCGCTGGCAGATCGACAGCCCGATCCCGGTTCCCCCGTACCGCCGCGTCGTCGACTGATCCGCCTGCGCAAAGACATTGAAAATGGTGGCCTGATCCTCCTCGGCGATGCCGATGCCGGTGTCCCGGACGCGAAAGCGTAAGCGTGCACCACCGCCACCCGCGCGCTGGTCATCCCCATCGGCGCAGTCGACCGAAACCATGACGCCGCCGGTTTCCGTAAACTTCAGCGCATTGTTGACGAGGTTTGTCAGAATTTGTCCAAGCCGCACGGGGTCGGCGGCGATTTTCGCGGGCACGGCTGGCGCCACATAACCTGCAAGCTCGAGATTGGCCCCCGCCGCCCGCTCCGAAAAGAGCCGCAGCGTATCGTCGATCAGACGCCGGGGATCTGTCGGCATACTCTCGAGTTCGAGTTTGCCAGCCTCGATCTTCGAGAAGTCGAGTATGTCGTTGATGATCGAAACCAGGCCATGGCCCGAACTCACGATCACATCGGCGTAGCGCTGCAGGCGCGGTGTCAGGCCGCTCGCCGACAACAGTTCAGCCATAACCAGCATGCCGTTCATAGGCGTGCGAATTTCATGGCTCATCGTCGCGAGGAATTCGGATTTCGCGGCATTGGCCTGCTCGGCGGTATTCTTCGCCGCGCGCAATTCGAACGTGCGTCGTGCAACCGTCGCTTCCAACTCGTCACGATGAC
Organism: uncultured Hyphomicrobiaceae bacterium; assembly: GCA_964632265.1. Lineage (GTDB taxonomy): Bacteria > Pseudomonadota > Alphaproteobacteria > Rhizobiales > Hyphomicrobiaceae > CAJQQK01. The sequence continues at coordinate 1,415 of CAZWCL010000632.1, forward strand.
GCGACAACGCCCATTCGCGGTTGTTGATCTCGGCGAGCATTGCGTTGAACGTGTCGACCATTAATCCGGCTTCGTCGTTGCTTTGCCGGATGGCCTGGCGTTCAAAGTTCCCTGTGTCACGCACCTCCCTCATCGTCTCCGTCAGATCGATGATCGGCGCCGTAACTGCCCGCTGCAGAATGGTGGCAGCACCGATCGCGATGCTTGCGGCGAGCGCGCCATAGCCAAACGAAATGAGCAGGTTTTCGAGGAGCGCAGCTCGGAGCGATGAAAGGTCGGCGATCAGCATCA
>CAZWCL010000633.1:0-1702 GCA_964632265.1 uncultured Hyphomicrobiaceae bacterium
AAACACGATGAAGACAAGAAAGACGTCGACGAGACGGCCAGCGCAATCGCGCGCCAGGCTGAGCGGCGGTTGCGTGCAAAGCGCGGCCGGCGAGAAAGCGTCTGGTTCGGGCTGGGCATGTTCGGGCTCATCGGTTGGGCTGTCGCCGTCCCGACGTTGATCGGCATCGCACTTGGCTTATGGCTCGACCGCGTCGCCCCGCAGACGTTTTCGTGGACGCTTGCGCTGCTTCTCGCCGGGGTCGTGCTTGGCGCCATCAACGCCTGGAACTGGGTCGAGCGGGAGCGGCACCGTGATTGAGGAAACCGGGGGCTACACAACCGCACTGCTTGTGATCAGCGCGATCGTGTTATCGGCGACCCTGTTCCGCAGTGCATTGGCGGCCATCCGTATCCCAACCATGGTTGCCTTCCTGCTCGTTGGGATCGCCTTTACACAACTGCGCAATGCCGCTCCTTCGAGTCTTCAAGAAACGCAACGGATCATCGAATTCCTGGGACACGTCGGCATTGTCACCTTGCTGTTCCGCGTGGGCCTTGAAACCGACCTTAAAGGGCTATTGGCGCAGCTTCGTCCGGCGGTGATTATCTGGTTCGGCAATGTCGCGGCCTCGGCCCTGCTGGGGTTTGCCGCCGTCTATTGGCTCTTCGATGGCGCGCTCATTCCCGCGTTGTTCGGCGCCGCCGCCATGAGTGCAACCAGTATCGGTATTTCGACCACAATCTGGCGCGACGAGGGGATGCTGGCAACACCGGAAGGCGCACTTCTTCTCGATGTGGCCGAACTCGACGACATCTCCGCCGTCGTCATGATGAGTTTATTGTTCGTGGTCGCGCCACTTCTGCACGAGAGCGGAGGTGGCGGTGACTGGACCGTTCTCCTTCTTACCGAGGCGATACGCATCGTCGGCGTCTTGGTCGTCCTCGTAGGGGCCTGTTACGTTTTTTCGAGGTATCTCGAGAAGCCGCTTCGGCGCTGGTTCGCGCGCCGCGACAAACAGAACGGCGCCATCCTTTTCGCCGTCGGCGTGGCCCTCCTCATTGCGGCCATGGCCGAACTTGCCGGTCTGTCGCTTGCGATCGGCGCCCTGTTTGCCGGCTTTGCCTTTAGTCGAGATCCGGCCCGGCGGAGCCTCGATCGCTCATTCACCGAAATTGATGCGTTATTCAGCCCATTCTTCTTTGTATGGATCGGCACAAGCGTCGCTCTAGGATCTGTCACGGATGCCCTGGGGCTCACGGCAATCCTGCTCGTTGCAGCGATCGCCGGCAAGGTTATCGGCGTCATGATCTCGGCCAAACCACTCATCGGCACACGTGGAGCGACATTACTCGGCCTCAGCATGGTCCCGCGCGCCGAAATCGCTCTGATCATCATGGGGTATGGTCACGCACTCGGTTCCTGGGCGGTCCCGGACGCAATGCTGAACGCCATGGTTATGGTCGCCCTGGCCACCGCCATCCTGACCCCGCTCATTCTGGCCCCGCTGCTGGCCCGGGAAGCTGAGAAGGAACCGATCCAGTCATGAATATTCCGACAACCATTTTGTATTTTGGCGCAGGCGCCGCGGCCGCCCTTATGCACCTGCTTGTGCTTTGGCTGACCGCGGCCGCTTTGGTTCGACGGCGCACCATGATGCCGCTGTTATTGGGGAGCATCGCCCGCCTCGGCTTTTTGTTGAGCCTCGCTTTAGTGGCGTTCT
>CAZWCL010000634.1:0-1668 GCA_964632265.1 uncultured Hyphomicrobiaceae bacterium
TCCGGGGTGATCGGACTTGACGGCGCTTTCAGGATTACGCTCGCCAACCGCGCGGCAGAACGCTTGTTGAAATTACAGCATGGCGCGATCGTCGGGCGCTCTCTTGATGATGTGGTGCCAGCCTTTGCCGAGTTTGCTCACGCGATGGAGCGAGACACGCGGCACGGCTCGAAAGCGGATGCGAAAGCGTTGCCGGACCAGATGACGCTTGCGATCGGTGACGAAGAACGCGCATTTGCGGTCCGCCTGACGCGAGAAGACGACGCCGAAAGTGGCGGTGTGGTGCTGACGTTCGACGACATCACCGAATTAGTGAGTGCTCAGCGCGCGTCGGCTTGGGCGGACGTGGCGCGGCGTATCGCGCACGAGATCAAAAATCCGCTGACGCCGATACAACTGTCGGCGGAGCGCATCCGCCGCAAGTACAGTGATATGGTCGCCTCGGATCGCGAGGTGTTCGACAAGTGCACGGAGACGATCATCCGCCAGGTTGGTGACGTGGCACGCATGGTCGACGAGTTTTCGTCTTTTGCGCGTATGCCCAAGCCGCAGTTGATACGGGATGATCTTCGCAGCGCGATCAAGGATTCGGTGACGCTGTTTCAAATGGGCGGTTCCGGGGTGCGCTTTACACTGGATCTGCCGGATGAGCCGGTCATGCTGTTGCACGATCGCCGGCTGATGACGCAAGCGGTCACCAATCTCGTCAAGAACGCGGCCGAGGCGGCGGGCGCGTTGGCCGAAAGCGACTCGGCGCCAACGGATTTTCAGGGCCGTGTCGCGACCCGGCTGATCGTGGCTGACGACAAGGCGATCATAGAGGTCGCCGACAATGGGGTGGGGCTTTCCGGGCAGATGAGGGCGCGGCTGCTCGAGCCCTACGTGACGACAAAAGAGAAAGGCACCGGGCTAGGTCTCGCCATTGTCCAGAAGATCGTGGAGCAGCACGGCGGACGGCTCGAACTGCTTGATGCGCCGGGCGGCGGCGAGGCAGACCCGCCGGGCGGAAGGGCGGAGATGGATGCAATGGCTGGCACTGAAGCGAACAGCGCCACGTTTGGGCGCGGCGCGCTCGTCCGGCTGACGTTGCCGATGACGTTCGCGAGCGACAGCGTGCTCGGGCATGAGACGGAAAAAGATTTGGCCGGGACCGATACTCGAGACCGGGCGTCGACAGTTGATAATGCAGGAGAGGAGTGAACGATGGCGTCGGACATTCTCGTGGTCGATGACGAAGCAGATATCCGCGAATTGGTTGCCGGTATCCTCGAAGATGAGGGCCACCAGTGCCGTCTTGCACGCGACAGCGATGAAGCGCTCTTGGCGATCGAGGCGCGCAAGCCGCATTTGGTCGTGCTTGATATCTGGCTGCAGGGGAGCCGGCTCGACGGACTTGAAATCCTCAACATCATCCGGAAAGTGCATCCGGAGTTGCCGGTAATCGTTATCTCCGGTCACGGCAATATCGAAACCGCTGTCACAGCGATCAAGCGGGGCGCCTACGACTATATAGAAAAGCCATTCCAGGCCGACCGGTTGTTGCTGGTAACGATGCGCGCACTCGAGGCTTCGCAGTTGCGCCGCGAGGTCCAGCACCTTCGCGAGCGGACAAGCCACGCCGTCGAAATGATCGGTGGTAGTGGGGCTATTAGCCAGCTCCGATCATTT
>CAZWCL010000635.1:0-1651 GCA_964632265.1 uncultured Hyphomicrobiaceae bacterium
TTCGCCGCCCGGATCAGGACCGAGACGCGGGTGGAATTTGATGCGACGCGCCGTGCGGTGCGTGGGCGGCATGTCAAACGTTTCGGGGCGATTGTGCTTGTAGAAGAACCGGTTGCTGTCGAACCCGGGCCTTCGGCAACCGCGGCCCTGGTTTGCGGCATTAAACGTCTCGGTGCCGGCTGTCTGCCGTGGACGCGAGGCCAGACACAGTTGCGTCAGCGCGTTCAGTTCCTGCGCAGCGCCGTTCCGGACGACTGGCCCGACCTTTCCGATGATGCACTTGCGAACACGCTCGACACGTGGCTTGCGCCTTTCATTGAAGGGAAAACGGAGGTCAGGCAAATCACCGGCGCCGACCTCGAGGCCAGCCTTAATACGTTCCTCGATTACGCGGCGCGCAAGCGCGTCGACGCGGCGGCGCCGACGCATTTTGTGGCACCCACGGCGGAGCGTCATGCGGTGGACTATTCCGGCGAGCATGCGCCGAGCGTGTCGCTTCGGGTGCAGGAGTTGTTTGGCCTGACGTCGCATCCGGCGATCGCGGATGGGCGGCTGGCGCTGACGCTGATCCTGCTATCGCCGGCCGGGCGGCCGATCCAAGTGACGCGCGATCTGCCGGGGTTCTGGTCCGGCTCGTGGCACGATGTCAGGGCAGATTTGCGCGGACGATATCCGAAGCATCCATGGCCCGAGGACCCCGCGAACGCCGCGCCAACGCAGCGGGCGAAGCGGCGAACTTAGCAGGCTGGTGAATCGGCGGCGCTCAACCTGCGCGGGCCTTACTGTCCAAGCCCGATTTCCGTCATCGCAGACCTTGAAGGGAGAAAATTCATGGCGCGCATCCTATGTATCGTGGGCCACACTCGTCGAGGCACGTTTTGCGAAGCGCTCGGAGAGGCTTATGCGCGCGGCGCGCGGGCAGGCGGACACACGGTTATGCTGGTGAACACGGCGGCGCTCAATTTCAACCCCGTCCTTCGTGGGGCCTACGAAGAACTTCAGCCTCTCGAACAAGATCTTGTGGCGATCCATGAAGCGCTGTTGGCAGCGGACCATATAGCAATTATTTTTCCGCTCTGGCTTGGCAGCATGCCCGCCATACTCAAGGGTTTCCTCGAACGCATCCTGCAACCCGACATTTTCCCAGCCGCACGTGAGGGCAAATTCGCCAAGCCGCTTGCCGGCAAGACGGCGCGGGTCATCGTGACCATGGGCATGCCGAGTTTCGTCTACCGGTGGTGGTTCGGCACGCATGCGCTGAAAGTGTTGGAGCACAACATTCTGCGTTTTGTAGGCGCTGGTCCCGTTCGGACGACAATTCACGGCTCGATCGAGGCTGTCGGAGACGAAAAGCGCAGAGCCTGGCTTCAAAACGCGGAAGCGATCGGGCGTCAGGCGGCTTGAGGCGTCGAAGGGCAAAGGTTATCGCCGCGAAAGCTTGAAACATTTGGCTCTCGACTGCGGCGGCGGGAGCACTTATATGCGCAACTCCTGTCGCTGCGACCGAATGGTAATCACTCATCCATGACCGACCTCTCGAAAATCCGCAATTTCTCGATCATTGCGCATATAGATCACGGCAAATCGACGCTGGCGGACAGCCTGATCCAGCTCTGCGGCAACGTGACCGACCGAGAAATGAAGGAGCAGT
>CAZWCL010000636.1:0-1637 GCA_964632265.1 uncultured Hyphomicrobiaceae bacterium
GGGCTATTCGTTGCCGGCATCGTGAAGGGGGCTGCGGGGATCGGATATGCCTCGTGTGCGCTGCCCTTGGTGGCGCTGGTCTTGCCGGTCCATGAAGCCATTCCGCTTGTGTTGATACCGGCTCTTGCCACCAACGCGGCAGTCGGTCTCTTGACCGGGCATCTCGGTGAACTCGCTGCCCGATATTGCGTACTCTATGCATCCATGTTGCCTGGCGTCGTGCTCGGAGCACTGGCGTTGATCGCGGTCGATGGCCGTACCGCAGCGGTCGGGCTGGGCGCGCTCATTGTCGTCTACGCCCTATTGGCTCTCTCAAGGGCGCAAGCGTTGTTGCCAGCCTCGCGTGCCTTGTCGCTACAGGGGACGGTCGGCCTCGCCAACGGGTTCGTCGCCGGACTGACGGGCTCGCAGGTTCTGCCGCTTATTCCCTACATACTCGGGCAGGGGCTCGATCCGGATCGGACTGCGCAGTCGATCAATATTGCTGTTCTGGTTTTATCCATTGTCACGTTGGGCAGCATGATCGCGATCGGCAGTGCCGGCCTGGCGCAAATCGGGTTGGGTTTGGTGACTGTTCCGTTGGCGCTTGCTGGACTTGCCGTGGGCAACAGTCTGCGTGGATTCTTCTCGCCTGACGCTTTCAAGCGGGCGGTGCTGATCGTCCTGGCGCTTTCCGGTGTCGGTTTAATTGTCCGGAATTCACTGGCCTAACCGAACGTTGGCCTAACCGAACGTTGGCCTAACCAAACGCTGGCCTGACCAAATGCTGACTGGATCGAACTGGAGGGCGCCGGCGTGCGTGGTGTCGCCGGCGCAAGGTGTTGTCGTGATGGCGCGCCGCACTCAATTGTCGATGTGGCGGAACATGTTGTGCCGGGCTTCATCGTCCATTTCAGTCTTAAACGTAAAGCGGTCTTTCAAGGCGACGGCGCGTTTTGCGGCATCGCGGGTCTCGATGATGTCGACAAGGCGGTGGAGGTTCGAAAATTGCTCGAGGGCTGCATCGTCGCCGAGAACGAACGGTGCCATGCGGGCCCATCCCCAAACGTCCATGTCGACGATCGAGTAGGTGTTGTCGATCATGAACTGATGGCCCTTCAGGTGATCGTCAAGGATCGACAAATGGCGCTTGGCTTCGAAAGTGTAGCGGTTGACCGCGTAGTCCAGAGTTTCCGGTGCGTGGTGGCGAAAGTGTACCGATTGGCCGGAGAAGGGCCCGAGGCCGGTGGCGACAAACATCAGCCAGGAAAGCATCTGGCCACGATTGGCGTCCGAGGCGGCGGGGAGGAATTGGCCGGTCTTGTCTGCAAGGTAGAGCAAGATCGCGTTTGAATCGAATACGGTGGCGTCACCGTCGACAATTACCGGCACCTTGCCGTTCGGATTGAGGGCGCGAAAGCTGTCGGCGTGCTGTTCGCCCTTGCGGGTGTCGATCGGGATCGGTTCGTAGTCCAGGCCGGCTTCTTCCAGGAACAGGGCGACCTTTAGCGGGTTCGGCGCGCCTGAGAAGTAAAACTTTATCATCTGCGTCGCTCCATGGTGGGGGTGAGCCGCGGCTTAGCTGAGGGAATTTGCCGGGCGTGGGTGTGCCGGTTGCGGCTACCGGCGGCGTTAGCGATCTTACCTTATCACTTCCC
>CAZWCL010000637.1:0-1631 GCA_964632265.1 uncultured Hyphomicrobiaceae bacterium
CGGGTCGTTGTTCAGCCTCCCACTCTCAACCACCCCGTAAGTAATGCCGGGCTCGGCTTTAGCGGGGACCGTCCGCTCCATGGCGGCCAATCCCCACTTGTCGGAGTGCCCGCACATTGATCAATCGATGGTGGCCTTGGGCAACAGTCGCTTTAATCATGATCCGCGATCCTCTATGGTCCGCGTAGCAATATCGGTGGCACGGCGCCAGCCGGCAGCCCTAACGGTGCCAACACGGCTCGGCAGTCGGAAAACTCTTCTTACGGATCGTCCATGGCGAATGTTGATGAGCATGCAGGCGCAGGCGACACCGGCTACGTCGTCCTTGCGCGCAAATATCGCCCCGAGACGTTCGACGACCTGATTGGCCAGGATGCCATGGTCACGACGTTGCGCAACGCCTTCGCGACGGATCGTATTGCGCAAGGCTACATGCTGACTGGCGTGCGCGGCGTCGGCAAGACGACCACCGCCCGTATCCTTGCCCGTGCCCTTAATTACGAAAAGGAAGGCTTGCCCGACAAGCCAACCGTCGACCTGTCGGGCTACGGCGAACACTGCAAAGCGATCATCCGCTCCAACCACCCCGACGTTGTCGAGATGGATGCCGCCTCCAACACCAGCGTCGACAATGTCCGCGAAATCATCGAAAGCGCCCGTTACCGTCCTCTGTCCGCCCGTTACAAGGTCTTCATCATCGACGAGGTTCACATGCTCTCGAAAGGTGCGTTCAACGCCCTTTTGAAGACGCTCGAAGAACCCCCCGAACACGTCAAGTTCATCTTCGCCACCACGGAGATCCGCCGCGTCCCCGTCACCGTCCTCTCCCGGTGCCAGCGTTTCGACCTGCGCCGCGTCGAAGTCCCCGTCCTGATCGACCACTTCACATCCATTACGGAGCAAGAAGGCGCATCCGCCGAGGGCGATGCGCTCCGCCTCATTGCTCGCGCCGCCGAAGGCTCGGTCCGCGATGGCCTGTCGATCCTCGACCAGGCTATCGCCATGGGCCAGAGCACCGTCACCGTCGACGCCGTCCGCGCCATGCTCGGCCTCGCCGACCGCGGGCGCATCTATGACCTTCTCGAACTTCTTCTGGCCGGCAAGGTCGCCGAAGCCCTTGCCGCATTCGAAGCTCTCCATGCCGATGGCGCCGACCCGATCCAGGTGCTCACCGACCTCGCCGAAACCGTCCACGCTGTTGCCCGCATCCAGGCCGCCGGCCGGGAAGCCGTATCCTCCGCCATGCCGGCTGCGGAGCGCGAACGCGCCGGTGAGCTGGCCGAAACGCTCTCCGTTGCAATACTCGCGCGCCTCTGGCAGATGCTCCTCAAGGGCCTTGATGAGGCGGGCCGCGCGCCGAACCCGCTTGCGGCCGCTGAAATGGTCCTGATCCGTCTCGCCCATACCGCTGACCTTCCGACCCCCGACGAAGTCATAAAAGCCCTTGGGGGTGACGCTCCCGCCGTTCGTCGTCAGCCGGGGGCCGGCGCGACCTCTTCCGCCAGCGGTGCAGGTGCAAACGGCCCCACCACCCACCTCGAAGCGATCTCGGCGGCGCCCCGCCAAGGCGCGGCCGGCGCTACGGCGGCCGGCGCTGTGCGTATGGCGGCTGAGCCATCACGCGTTGCGCC
>CAZWCL010000638.1:0-1616 GCA_964632265.1 uncultured Hyphomicrobiaceae bacterium
CATTCGTCGACCCGCGCGATGTCGCACAGGCTTTCGAGCGGGCGATTGAAGCGCCCTATACGGGCTATGAGGTGTTTACGATAGCCGGGGCCAGCGGGCTCAACGCGCGTCCGACCCTCGAAATGGCGCGAGAGCGATGGGGCGAAATCGAGGTCCGGCGGCCCGAGGTCTTCGAGGCCAATCCGACCGCGTCGGTTATGGACATTACCAAGGCGCGCGAAATGCTTGGATACCGGCCGGAATGGAGCTGGCAGGCGATGACCGCAGACCCCGGTGATTAAGACGATCGGCGCTGAGCCGGCGCCGATCTATTACAACGAGGCCCTTGCCATGCCTGTGGCTCTTACTGTCGAAAGAGGGGCGGTCTAAGCGCGGGCGGGGCAGTCTATAGACGGGCTATCAGCTGGCACAGATCATAACGTGAGGTTTGGATGGATCAGGATAAGGTTGCGATCGTAACGGGGGCGGGCGCCGGCATCGGTCAGGCGACCGCGCACGCTATGGCGAAGCGGGCGCGGACTGTGGTTCTGGTCGATCGCAACCAGGACGGGCTGGCGCGGACGGCGGCCATGGTGCGGGAGGCTGGCGGCGAAGCCCTGACCCATCACAGCGACGTCACAGAGGTGGGTGCCGCTGAAGATATCGCGGCGCAGATCGCCGACCAGCATGGGCGGATCGACATCCTCGCGACGTGCGCCGGCATCGGGGTTCCGGGTGGCAAGACCGTGCTCACGCATACAGACGAAGAATGGCACCGTGTTTTCCAGGTCAACGTGATGGGGACCGTTAACTGGATGAAAGCATGTTTGCCGGCCATGACCGCGGCGCGGCGGGGCGCGATCGTGACCGTTGCCTCACAGCTGGCGTTTAATAGCGGTGGCGGGGCCGCCGCGTATATCGCAAGCAAGGGGGCGGTGGTATCACTGACGAAAACCAGTGCGGTCGACTTCGCCAAGGATGGGGTGCGCATCAATGCCGTGGCGCCGGCCGTTATCGACACGGCCATGTCACGCGCCTCACGCGATGGCGCGCCGGACCCCGACGCCCTGCAGGCGTGGCGACTGTCCCGCCATCCGGTCGGGCGGATCGGGACGCCAGAAGAAGTCGCGAGCGCGATCTGTTATCTTGCAAGCGATGAAGCGAGCTTCATTACCGGCACGGTGCTGACGGTCGATGGCGGCTGGACGGTGGCATAATCGGGTGGTCCGCGACGATCGTGCGGCGGGGCTGGATGGCAGAGCGCCGGGCGGCGCCGCCCGGACGGCGGAAGGTCAGTATTCGGCCTTGATGCCGGCGCTAGCGGCCGGCTTTATTTTAACGGCGCCGACGGCGGCTGCCAGGTCGGCGAGATAGCAATCCATGGTCGGCACATGTAGCATCGACATCATACGATGAAGTGCTTTGGGCTGCTGTAGCAGGCCCGGCACCCAGCCGGCCTCGCGCATGTGTTCGGCAACAGCGAAGATGTCGATGGCTTGATCAGCACCAATTGCGACGATCGATAGTTCGGGACTGCCAAGCACGAAAAGGCCGTCGATGGCCTCCACGCCAGCGCGAAGCCCTTCGATACCAGTCATGAGATCTTCGGCGATGGCCTCGTAGCCGTCGCGGCCGAG
>CAZWCL010000639.1:0-1593 GCA_964632265.1 uncultured Hyphomicrobiaceae bacterium
TATTCGTTGCAGCGTGAAGTCTCTTTTGATCCCGACGTCATGATGATGGCAACCGTTCACGAAACCGATGATGGCTTCCGATTCCTCATCAAAGGTGCGCCCGAGGCCGTCATAGAAAGGTGCTCGAACGTCCTCGGCCCCGATGGCGAGACAGAGTTGGACGCGGACACAAAATCGGCCTGGCTCGAACGCAATGACAAGCTGGCGTCGGACGGATTGCGCGCGCTAGCGCTGGCACACAAAAACACCGCCTCGAAAGATGCCGACGCCTATGAGGATCTTGTTCTCGTCGGTCTTGTGGGACTGATCGACCCGCCGCGCGAAGGTGTTCGTGACGCCATCGGCAGTTGCCGCGGCGCGGGCATCGAAGTCATCATGGTGACGGGCGACCAACCGGCGACGGCCACGGCAATCGCCAAAGACGTCGGCCTACTCGACCGAGATGACGCAGAGCACGCGGTTATGCAGGGACGCGACCTGAAAGCGCCATCGAAGATGAACTCGGAAGAACGCCAACGCGCAACCGAGACCCGCATCCTGGCACGGGTCGAGCCTGCGCAGAAGCTCGATCTCATCGAAATTCAGCAGGATTCGGGCGCTGTTGTGGCCATGACCGGCGACGGGGTCAACGATGCGCCTGCACTGAAGAAGGCCGATATCGGCATCGCAATGGGCCAAAGAGGCACTCAAGTGGCCCGCGAAGCAGCCGATATGGTCCTCAACGATGACAGCTTCGAGACAATCGTAACGGCCATCGCGCAAGGCCGCGCGATCTTTGAGAACATTCGCCGCTTCATAATCTACATGCTCTCAGGCAATGCGGGCGAGATCTTCGCCGTATCGGCCGTCGCGCTCATCAACGCACCTCTGCCGCTGCTGCCGCTGCAGATCCTCTACATCAATATCATCTCCGACGTGCTGCCCGCGCTGGCGCTTGGCGTCACGCCCGCCGGCCGCACGATGGACAGTCCGCCACGCCAAACCGACGAGCCGGTCCTCACCCGCAGCCACTGGGCGGCGATCGTCGGCTATGGCCTCTTGATCGGCAGTTCGGTCTTGGCGGTGTTTGCTTATGCCCTGCTTATTATGGACATGGATCAGACGCGCGCGGTGACGATTTCATTTGCGACCTTTTCCTTTGCCCGCCTGCTCCACACCTTCAACATGCGCGAGCCTGAAACCCCGATTTTCAAGGATCCCGTGGTGACGAACCCGTATGTATGGGGCGCGATCGCGATCGGCATGGTGCTGCTGCTCGCCGCGCTCTATGTGCCGATCATCTCGACCGCACTCGAAACGGTCGACCCGGGCCTCGACGGCTGGATCTTGATCGTTATCGGCAGCATTATCCCACTCTTTGTCGGCCAACTCTTGAAGCTGCGTATCGTCCGCCGCGCGTTGCCCTCAAAGCTTTGGTTTTCGAAATGAAGCCGTAGCAAGCGTTGACCAACCACATCATGGGTTGTCGGGCGATTAAAAGAGGAGACGTTGAAGAAAGGCCGGATAGCTCTCGTTGGGGTGTGTCGAAAGACCGGATACTTCGAGCAACCTCTGCGCGCTTTCGAGATCAGTGGTTTCGATTGCGACGGTTTC
>CAZWCL010000640.1:0-1576 GCA_964632265.1 uncultured Hyphomicrobiaceae bacterium
CAATAGTGTAGAGCGGGACTACCGACCCCAGTGAAATCGCGAAAGCGATTCCACCGAGGTCGGACTCGCTCTAGCGCTATTGTGCTGGTGCGCCGCGCTGGCCGACGTCCAGTTCGCCTCGGATCACATAGCGCAGGATATCGACGATCTCATCGACCGTTTCGACAGATGCCAGTGCCGCGCCATCGACTTCCTTCAGAGCATGAGCGTGCTCAGGCTGGTGCATGATGATGAGCGGCTTGCCAAGAGCCGAGGCGTAGCCTGCATCGAAGGCGGCATTCCACTGCTTGTATTTCTCGCCGAAGCGCACAATCACGATGTCTGCCTTTTCGATCATCGTGCGCGTTCGGATGGCGTTGATTTTCGCGCCCTTGTGGTCATGCCAAAACTTGTTTGGTTCGGGGCCGAGAATCTCGACGCCACAGTCATCACTGTATTCGTGGTTCGTAACCGGCGCTGAGAACTGAACCGGTAGCGAGGCCTCGAAAGCTTTGGCTTCGATTTTGTCTCGCCAATCGGTGTGGATCTCGCCAGAGAGGTATATACGCCAAGTGTCAACTTGTGGGGTCATGGTCGGCTCTCGAAATGTGGAGATCAGGTAACGCCTTTCGCTAGCGTCCGCCGGCAACATCAATGTAGGTATCGGTAACATAACGCGCTTCGTTCGACAGGAGCCAGATGACAGCTTCTGCTACTTCCTCAGCGCTGCCGGCGCGCCCCATAGGTACGCCCGGCAGAAGATTGCCAACCCGGTTCAGGTCGCCGGTGTCGTCATGTAACTCGGTCTCGATAAGGCCCGGCCGGACTGCGTTGACGCGGATGCCAAGGGGTGCCGTCTCGGTTGCCAGGCCCTTCGTGAAGGTGTCGATCGCACCCTTGCTTGCAGCGTATGCGAGCAAAGCGCCGCCGCCACCGAGGCGGGCTGCAGCAGAAGACATATTGACGATCGCACCGCCAGCGCCGCCGCTTTTCGTTGACATCCGCTTTACCGCTTCGCGAGCGCAAAGAAACTGACTTGTGATGTTGGTGGTGACCTGGCGATTTACGATCTCCGCGGTCATCTCGGTTATGAGGGCGTTGCGATGAATGATACCTGCGTTGTTGAAGAGAGCGGTGACGGTGCCGAGCTTACGATCCGTTTCTTCGAAGAGTTTGATGGCGCCTGCTTCCGTCGACACATCCGCCTGGATAGCTTCTGCGACGCCGCCGGCGGCGCGTATCTCAGATACGATCTGGTCAGCGCGATCGGCGCTTGCGTTGTAGTTCACGGCGACGGCCAGCCCGTGCTTGGCGCCGAGCCTGCAGGTTGCCGCGCCGATGCCCGTGCCGGCCCCGGTGACGAGGACAACCCGTTTCGCCGTCATGATGCTGCCTCCGGGGTGGGCTGGAATGTGCCGGGCAGGTCCGACCGCCCGATCCGGATCGCGTCGCCGCCCATGGATTGCATCGTGCCGGGATCCTTGAAGCCGTGGCCCGTCAGGATGCAGATCGCGGGGCGGTCGCCCGTCAAGTGCCCCTCCCGCGCCGCGGCCAATGCGCCCGCGCGGGCGGCGGGGATCGCCCCCGGCATGACGCT
>CAZWCL010000641.1:0-1570 GCA_964632265.1 uncultured Hyphomicrobiaceae bacterium
AAGCCGCCGGCGCCATCGCCGACCATCACCAGGATGCGGTCGTTGGTGTCGACAATCACGGCCAGATCCATCAGCCCATCACCGGTAAAGTCGGCGCTTGCAATGCCCGAGGGCCGCTGGGCGGTTGCCAGGTCGGTGCGCGGGCCGAAGCTGATCTGCGCGCTCTGGGCGAGGAGCCCCAGCCACCCTTGACGCCGTTGCTCGTCTGCCCCGAACCGACCTTCGAGGGTTACTGCCGGCTTACGGCGGGTGGCCGGCCGGCGCTTGGCCTGTTCTCCGACGAAGGCGGCGCGTTCATCGGCGGCTTCGGAATGTCGGCCGACAATCGTCTGAAGACGGCATCCGGCCTGTCCAAGCTATGGGACGGAGACGCCATCAAGCGCGTGCGCGCCGGTGAAGGAACGATGATCCTGGCCGGGCGCCGTCTTGCCCTTCACCTCATGGCGCAGTCTCAAGTGGCGGATCAATTGCTCGGCGATGATCTACTCCAATCGCAGGGGCTTCTGTCACGTCTGTTAGTGACGGCTCCGCCGAGCGCGGCCGGGTCAAGATTCTTCAAAGCGCCTTCGGAGCAAGCAAAGGCGATTCTAGCCCAATACCATTGCCGCCTTGCCGCCCTATTGGCCGAAGAGCTGCCGATCGCAGAAGGCACGCGCAACGAATTAGAGCCGCGGCGGTTGAGGCTCTCAGAGGGCGCGGAACGAATTTGGATCAATCTTCATGATTTCGTTGAAGAGCGGCTCAGCGAGGGCGAGGAGTTTGCGCTCATCACCGGGTTCGCGAACAAAGCGCCGGAGCATGCCGCACGCATCGCGGGGCTCCTGACGCTCTGGGCTGACATCGAGGCGCAAGAGGTTCATCCCGACGCGATGGCGAATGCCTGCCTGCTCGTGCGGCACTACCTGGCGGAAATGCTTCGCCTAATGGAGGTAGCAAGAATTTCGCAGCATCTGAAGCTCGCCGAGCGCGTCCGGGTCTGGCTCTTAGAGAAATGGCCGGAGCCGGCGGTGCATTTGGCGGCAATCTATAACGACGGTCCGGTTGCGGCCGTCCGAAACCGCAAGGTCGCGCTAAGCATCGTCAATACACTCGTTGAGCATGGTTGGCTGCACCCGGCGCCGGAGCACACGATCGTCAAGGGGGCACGACGCAAGGACGCTTGGATCATTCATGGGAGGGCATTGTAATGCGCGTCTCCAACTTCGATCCCTGGCAAGCTCACGGGAGCCAGCCGAAGCATGCCTATCCTGCCTATCGTGCCTATCCGGAAGATGAGCTAGGCACGATAGGCAGGATAGGCAGGATGTCTGAACCTCGAATTGTCGAGCAGAGAACCGTCGATGTCTGGCCGTCGACCTCGCCATTGGACAAGATGTCGGGTGTCCTTGAGCGCTGGCGGACAGCCCTTTCGCGTAACAAGGCGTCCGACGCGAATGTTGAACGGGTTCATCGGCGCGCCCTCGCGTTTTGCAACACGCCCTGGCCAGTCACTTTGATTCTGCTCGGCTGGAGCGAACGGGAACTGTTTTCGTTTCACGCGTCAGACAGCTCATGCGGCGGGCTCGTCCAG
>CAZWCL010000642.1:0-1564 GCA_964632265.1 uncultured Hyphomicrobiaceae bacterium
GGGGGTCTGCCAGCCGGATTCCAGGATGTGCATGTCGAGACCGTTGATGCCGGCGACCATGCGAGAGCGGATGGTTGCGGGAAGTGGCAGGGCTGGCAGGCTATAGGTCATTTTAATTGGCTTTCGCGGCGCATCGGCTTGTGCGGAACTACGGGCATGATGGTAACGGTCGAGATCAGGACGTCTGCGGCAGCCGCGCGGCGACGAACAGATCGCCGGCGGCGGGCGAGCAGCAAATCGGTGTGTCGTGCAGAATAGCGAGGCGCGTCAAGGCCTGGAGATCCACGTCATGAGCGTGATCGGCCTGTGGATCGGCGAAGAATATGACGGCGTCGAGTTCCCCGGTCGCAATCAGGGCTCCGAGCTGCTGGTCACCGCCGCGGGTGCCACGCTGCAGGCGCTGGATCGAAAATTCAGGATGTGCTTCAGCAAGCATCCGCCCGGTGCCGCCGGTTCAGAAAAGACGCTGGCCGGTCAGTGCGCGCGCATGGCGGGCAACCCACGCCTTGAGTTGCGACTTGCGCGCATTGTGAGCGACGAGCGCGACCCGCCGCGGTACGGTTGAGCGTGTGGCAGCGCGCCCGGTCATGGCAAGGATCGACCGGACCTGTGCGGTGAGGCCTGCCCCCTCAGCCGGGAATTCGCCGCTGAGAGCAGCGGTGCCCACGGTAAAACCCGAGGCCCCGGCTTCGGCGGCAGCCCGGACGCGCTCCTCGCGATCGATGCTGCCGGCCATCACGACCGGCTTGTCGACGGCCGAACACACCGCCCGCATCAGGGCCGGCACATCACCGGCAAAACGGTATGCGAGCAGGTCGATACCATGGACCCCCTCGAGATCGGTGAGCGCACGGGCACTTTCTACAATCGCCTCGATCGGTCCTTCGAGCACACTTGGATAGCCGACGACGTCTCCGCAAAACGGCAGATAGCGCACGGGGTGTTGTTTGACGATCGGGACGACGTCGGCGGCGCGGGTGCCGCCAAGCAGGCAATCCACATCGAGGTCGACAGCGGCGCGGGCGGAGGCCACTTCGCTATCTCCATCAAGACTGACGACTTCGAGATACGAGCGCCCCCCGGCGGCCCGGATCTCGTTGGCAAGGGCTCTCAGGTCATCAAACGGCAGGCCGACATCCTTGAAGCCAATATGGCGCGCACCACCGGCAAGAACTTCCTCGAGGCGCTTTCGGGCATCCGCGACGGTTCGGTCGTTGGAGGTCAGCATGAAGATGAAGTCGAATGACATGACAAGCTTTCTGCTATGGCGTGGCACGCGCGGCGGCGGCGAGTTGGGCGGCATGGCCGAGCGCCGTGACTAGGCTGGCCGGGTCGGCGATGCCTTGCCCTGAGATGTCGAAGGCCGTGCCATGGTCCGGGCTCGTACGAATGAACGGCAGACCGAGCGTAATGTTCACGCCGTGCGTCAGTCCCATGTATTTAACCGGGATCAGCCCCTGGTCGTGATACTGTGCGACGACCACGTCGAAGCGGCCTTCCCGGGCCTGCATGAAGACAGTGTCGCCGGCCCATGGACCAGTGGCATCGATGCCTTCGCCGCGGG
>CAZWCL010000643.1:0-1560 GCA_964632265.1 uncultured Hyphomicrobiaceae bacterium
GCGGCGCGGGCGTCGGCAAGACCGTCCTGATCATGGAAATGATCCACAACATGGTCGCAGCCTACGAAGGCGCGAGCCTGTTCTGCGGCATTGGTGAACGCTGCCGCGAGGCCGAAGAATTGCACCGTTCGATGAAAGATGCCGATGTGCTCGATGGTGCTGTGCTCATATTCGGCCAGATGAACGAGGCGCCCGGTGTGCGCTTCCGGATCGGTCATGCAGCCCTGACGGTGGCGGAACACATTCGCGACGAGATGGAACGCGACGTCCTCGTCCTGATCGACAACATATTCCGTTTCGTCCAGGCCGGGTCCGAGGTCTCGGCCCTGCTCGGGCGTATCCCGTCGCGGGTCGGCTACCAGCCCACCCTCGCGAGCGAACTCGCAGCACTCGAAGAGCGGATCTGCAACACCGCAACAGGCTCGATCACCTCGGTGCAGGCCGTCTATGTGCCTGCCGATGATTTCACCGATCCCGCCGCCACGCACACCTTTGCGCATCTGTCGGCATCGATCGTTTTGTCACGCAAGCGCGCGTCCCAGGGCCTTTATCCAGCGATCGATCCCCTGCAATCCAACTCGAAAATGCTATCGCCGTCGATCGTCGGGCGGCGTCATTACAACGTCGCCCGAAATGTCCGCAGCGTCCTTGCCGAGTACGAAGACCTCAAAGACATCATCGCCATGCTCGGCATGGAGGAACTTTCGGAACGCGACCGTGCAACCGTTGCCAAGGCGCGCAAACTCGAGAGGTTTTTGACCCAGCCATTTTTTACGACCGAACAGTTCACAGGTCAGGAGGGCCGTCTGGTCTCGCTGGAAGACGCGGTAGAGGGCGCCGAAAAAATCCTCGATGGCGAATTCAGCGAGCGGCGTGAGCGTGCCTTTTACATGATCGGCGGCCTCGGCGATCTTGAGACCAGCAACACCGGCAATGACGGCGATGCCCGGCCGGACGCATCCGAGGAGGCGTCTCCCGAATCCCGCGATCCCCGCGAGGACGACATCAACCAGCGCGAGGCGTCCGATGCCTGACGCAGTTACCATGCAACTGACCGTCTTCACCCCCGAGGACACAATCTTCGAAGGCCAAGCCTGGAGCTTGACGGCCCAAGGCCAAAACGGCGCGTTCGGTCTGCTGCCGCGTCATGTCGACTATGTTGCCCCCCTCGTGGCGAGCATTGTCAGCATCGTCGACAACGACGGGCAGGAAAGCTTTATCGCGATTGATGGCGGCGTTCTTGTGAAGATTGCAGACAACGTTCGGATTGCGACGCGACGGGGCGTGGCCGGCGATGACCTCACATCGCTTGGAGAAATCGTTGAGCGCGAGTTCCTGTCGCTCAGTGAGTATGAAAAGGAAGCACGCAGCGCGGTTGCACGCCTGGAAGCGGGCATCGTGCGCCGCTTTGTCGAGATCACGGGCAGCAACATCGGCGATGCGCCTATCTTGCCCGAGCTTTTGGACCAGATTGCGGCTGATGAGCAGATCGATTCCGTGACCGCCGATGGCGCCTACGACACGTGCAAATGTCATGAAGCGATTGCTGCCCGCGGTGCC
>CAZWCL010000644.1:0-1541 GCA_964632265.1 uncultured Hyphomicrobiaceae bacterium
GCCGCAACAGATATCGCCGTCGCGCTTCGCCAGCACTTTGCAGCCAACGACCCCGACGATATCGCCCGCTTTACCATCGGAATCTTCGACGTCCACCCCGGCGCCAAATCGATTGTGCCCGGCCGTGTCGACTTCTTCATCGACTTCCGTCATCCCTCGGCCGACGCCCTGCGAGAGCTTGGTGACCAGGTCGCCGTCATCGCCAAGAAGCATCAAGGCCCTTGCACCGCCATCGTACGCGCCGTCGTCAGTGAAGCACCCGAGCCTTTCGCTCCCTCCATCATCGAACTCGTGCAGGCGGCAGCGGACCGCCGGTCTTTCCCCAACCGTCGGATGATCTCCTGTGCCGGCCACGACGCGCGCTATGTGTCCCGGATTTGTCCGAGCGGCATGGTTTTCATCCCCTGCAAGGACGGCGTCAGCCACAATGAAAAAGAAAGCGCCGAACCGTCCGACGTCGCGGCCGCAGCGCAGGTCGTAAGCGACGTGCTCGTCGATCTCGCCAACGCCTGACCCCGCCCAATGGCCGTGCCGCAAAGCGCCCCGATTGATCCCCACACGGCCGCCCCCTCTTGGCGCAGCACGGCTATAGGCGCTGGCGCCGCCATGTTTCTCGGCATGGCGCTTGGCCGCTTTTCCTATTCGGCGATGATCCCCGCACTTGTCGAATCCACAGATCTGACGACCGTTACCGCCGGATATGTCGCCGGTGCCAACCTTGCCGGCTTCCTCTTGGGCGCTGCCCTCTCGACATTTGCCAGCAACCGGATTGGCATTGCACCGACACTCCGGCTGAGCGTATGCCTCGCCATGATCGGCCTCGCCGCCTCCGCCATCGCCACGCCCCCCCTCATACTCGGTCTGTTTCGCGCGGCCATCGGCATGGCCACGGGGGCGATCATGGTTCTCGGGCTCGCCGCAACAGCCCAGGTCGCTCCAGACCGGTTCCGCGCCCGCGCCATGAGCTATATCTTCATTGGCGTCGGACTCGGCATTCTGTTCGGCGGCACCGCCGTGCCAACGAGCCTCCAATACGGCATCCTCGCAGCTTGGGTCACTGTCGCGATGGCCGGGCTCGCAGCCGGCGCGGTCGCGCTCACTGCCTGGCGCAGTCTTCATCTCGCGCTGCCACGTCCTTCCGACCCGTCCACTCCAATGTCAGGCGCCATCGAACCTTCGCATCGCGGCCTAGCCTGGTTCGGCGTTCTTGCCGCCAGCTTTGGCTTCTCACTCGGCCTCGTGCCCCACACGATCTATTGGTTCGATTACCTTGCGCGAGACCTCGAACTCGGCGTGACGGTTGCCGGCTGGCACTGGATGGCCGTCGGCCTCTTCGCCATCATTGGCCCCATTGCAGCCGCCCGGCTTGCTGGCCTGATTGGCAACGCCGGCGCCATCATCGTCACCTATGCGTGCCTCGCCATCGGCTTCGCGCAAGGCGCCCGGCCCCACGATCACCAGAGACGGCTTTGCCTTGATCTCATCGTCATGTTCCATCGCCGGAACACGCTCCAGCGCGGCGCGGTCGTCACCGATATGAT
>CAZWCL010000645.1:0-1530 GCA_964632265.1 uncultured Hyphomicrobiaceae bacterium
GCCATGCATATCTGGTGATCGGTGCGATCTGCTTTTCGCTGATGGTGCCGCTGGCGTTCGTCCTATTGAAGCGCGCGCCGAGCGAGGCGGAACAGGAAACGGCCGCCCAGAAGTCCGGCAGTGTCCAGCGGCGCCATGAGAGCCTGATGCCGAAATGGATGGTGCAGGCGGTGTTGATCTTTGCCGGCGTTGCATGCTGCGTTGCGATGTCGATGCCGCAGGTGCACATCGTCGCCTATTGTGTCGATCTCGATTTTGGCGTCGCCCGCGGGGCTGAGATGCTCTCGCTGATGCTTGCAACCGGTGTTATCAGCCGGTTGGCCTCGGGCTATATCGCGGACCGGATTGGCGGCGTGCGCACGTTGCTGCTCGGTTCGTTTTTGCAGACTGCGGCGCTCCTCCTCTACATCCCGTTCGACGGCCTGACGTCGCTCTATATCGTATCGGCGATTTTCGGTCTGTCGCAGGGCGGGATCGTGCCGAGCTACGCGGTTGTCGTTCGCGAATATTTTCCGGCGCGTGAGGCTGGCGTCCGGGTCAGTGTTGTCGTCATGGCAACGATCCTCGGCATGGCGCTCGGAGGCTGGATATCCGGCGTGATCTTCGATGTTACGGGCTCATATGAGGCAGCGTTCGTTCATGGCGTTGCGTGGAACATCCTGAACATGTCGCTGATCCTGCTGATCATGTGGCGCGTCAAGCGCCCGGACGCCGCCCCGATCCCACAGCGGATGATGGCGAATACGGCGTGACGATGAGCTTCACGAAAAAGGGCTCGGCGGCAGGGCCTGAGCTTTGTCAACCGTATGGGAGTTGCGTCCGTTTGACACGGCGATAAGCTTATCGAGCGCCCCTTTGGCCTTGCCGTTGTCGATCGCAGTCTGAGCGGCTGCGACTCCGGCTGCGAGGTCATCTGCCAAGGCGGCAACAACGAGGGCGGCGCCGGCGTTCAGGACTACGATGTCGCGGAACGGGCCGCGCTCGCCATCAAGGACGCGCCGGATAGCTTCGGCGTTAACGGAGGCATCGCCGCCAACGAGGTCGGAAAGTTTGGCCGGCGCCAGCCCGACATCGGCAGGCGTAATCTCGAAGACGTTGACTTTGCCCGCCTTGAGCTCGGCGATGGTGGTTGCGCCGGTGGTGGTTATTTCATCCATGCCATCGTGGCCGTGGACAACCCAGACATGTTCGCTTCCAAGGTTTTTCAAGACGTTGGCAATCGGTTCGACCAAGTCCCGGGCGAAGACACCGACGATCTGGCGGCGGACATTGGCGGGATTGCAGATCGGGCCGAGGACGTTGAAAATGGTGCGGATGCCCAGTTCCGCGCGGATTGGCGCCCAATGCTTCATTGCGGCGTGGTGCAGCGGCGCCCAAAGGAAGCCGACGCCAGCTTCGGCGATGCAGCGCTCGACGGTTTGCTTGTCGATGTCGAGCTTGACGCCGAGGGCCTGGAGGACGTCGGAGGCGCCGGATTTCGATGAGACAGAGCGGTTGCCGTGCTTGGCGATCCGCGCGCCGGCACCGGCG
>CAZWCL010000646.1:0-1507 GCA_964632265.1 uncultured Hyphomicrobiaceae bacterium
ACCAACCGCCCAATGGCATTCGCCTTGATGATTTTGATGTTCGCACTCGCTGGCATTCCGCCGTTGCTCGGCTTCTTCGCCAAGTACTTCGTCTTCCTCGCAGCGGTCGAAGCCGGTCTCTATCCGCTCGCTGTGATCGGGGTTCTCGCCAGTGTCGTGGGGGCCTATTATTACCTCAGAATAATCAAGATCATGTTCTTCGATCAACCGAAGGAGCGCTTCGAGCCGGTACGCTTCAAGGCCGCCGCTGTCATGACCGCGGCAGCGCTGATTATGCTCTTTGGATTTGTTTGGCTTGGTCCGTTCTCGGATTATGCCATGGCGGCGGCGCAGTCCTTCGTATATATCAAGTAGGGGACTGATCGGCCTTACCTTTCACCACGACAGCACTTACCTGAGAACACACACTAAGTCCCTTATGCGCCTCCGATGTGAACCCGGCGTCATGGGGTTTGCGTCAGCAAGGGTGGCGGGACGTGGTCCTGCCGGAAAGAAGTCAGATTGCCAATAGCCGCAACGACGATCGTAGAATTCGAAACGATCGACTCGACCAACACCGAGGCGCACCGCCGCGCGCTTGCCGGCGAACGCGGCCCCTTATGGATTCGCGCCGATCGCCAGGAAGCCGGCCGCGGACGTTCGGGACGCGCCTGGGCCTCGCCGGCCGGCAATCTGTCGGCAACTTATCTTTTCGTGCACGACGGGCCATCAAACCGGTTGCATCAGTTATCGTTCGTCGCAGGGCTTGCGTTGTTCGATGCCGTCCATGCGGCTTGCCCCGGGCTCGATAGCGACGAATTGCCCCTTCAGCTTAAATGGCCCAACGACTTGCTGATCGGCGCGGCCAAGGTCGCTGGAATACTCGTTGAAAGCTCACAGTATGGCGGCATGACCCTGGTCATCATCGGTTGCGGGGTCAATATCGAGGTAACGCCGCCGGTGACGGACCGGCCGGTTACCCGCCTCGCCGACCACGCGCCGGCACCAACGCCCGGCGAACTCCTTGGACACTTGGTGCGCGAACTCGATCGCCGGCTCGATGAGTGGGCCAGCGGCCGGGGCTTCGACGCCATCCGCACCGCCTGGGCCGCCCGCGCGCACCCGACGGGAACCGCACTCACCATCAACGCCGGTCCGCGCGGGCGCCTTGCCGGCCGCTACGCCGGCCTCGCCCCCAGCGGCGCCCTCAAACTCGATCTGGAAGACGGCAATGTCATTGATGTCGACCACGGCGACGTCGTACTGAATGCTAGGGACCGGTCGGAATCGGATACGGAAACCCACGCATGAGCGCTGCAGCTGCTAACAGCAAGGCCGATAGCGAACTTGTCATGACCGCCCTCGGCGGACTTGGCGAGATCGGCATGAACGTCTACCTGTACGGCTTGGGCCCGCCCGACAAGCGCAGGTGGCTCATGGTCGATCTTGGCCTGACGTTCCCCGGCGATCATGAGCCCGGTGTAGATGTTGTATTGCCCGACCTCAAGTTCATCGCCGAACATCGCGC